>CAVJQD010000015.1:0-9164 GCA_963651555.1 uncultured Clostridium sp.
ATTCCACTATTCCCCGCCATACTGCGATTGTGGAGACGACACGCCCTCGTGTCGTCCGAGCCCATAGGCTCGATACGACGTCCTCTGCATGTTAATTGTTAATTGTTAATTGTTAATTATCGAGTCCTAGTGTCGTTCGGGTCGCAAGACCCGTTTGACCATACTACAATTGTGGAGACGACGATTGTGGAGACGACACGCCCTCGTGTCGTTCGGGTCGCCAGACCCGTTTGACCATACGTTGTTTGGGGACGTGGGCGCCTCGCCCGCGGAATAATACTTATGGGATGTTCTAAAAATTGCTTTTGAGATATTTGTGAGTTTTTATTTAGGAGATGCTTGGCGCGACAAAGGAACTTCGGGTTCCCTTCAAATCTCCGATTTTAAGGGTGACAGCGTGCGAGCATTGTGACTGAGTGAAAGTCAAGCAGATACAAATAAAAACCACAAAGCACTCAAAAAGTGGAGAAACATCCTAATTAGTAACAAAATAACGAAACGTGGAATTTTTAGAACATCCCATAAACTAATAAACCAATAAACCAATAAACCAATAAAAATAAACCTCCCTCCTATTAAGAAAGAATAACCTATTTTATTGGAAATTTGAGGAAAAATGCCGTAAGTGTTGCACAGGTGATAGATTCTCCGTATCTTTGCGGCTTGAGTGAGTTCGGACAACAGACCGCACTGCGTTCTAAAGGACAGCGGACAAGCGATACTAATGACAATGAACCGGAGCAATAGTAATATCATTCCTGAACCAAGTTTGCGGCGGTTGCCGTGGTACTTGGCTTTTGCCAAGTTGGAGCAGAGTGAGGGTACAAAGGCGTTATCGTCGACGCAGATTGCGCGCGGCGTTGGCGTGGAGGCATCGGTGGTAGCGAAAGACCTATCGTATGTCTCTATCACCGGTCGCACGCGCGTGGGATACGACTTGCCCGAGTTGGTGCAGTACCTCGAGGAGTTCCTCGGGTTCAAGCAGCAACACCGTGCTTTCCTCTTTGGCGTGGGCAACCTCGGCAGTGCCTTGTTGCACGACGGCGGACTCGAACAGTATGGACTGGATATCGTGGCAGGCTTCGATGCAAAGTACGAGTTATCAGGCACCAGCATCAACCATATACCTATCCATCATATCGACCGCTTCGAGGAGATGCAGAAGCAGTTGCATGTGCAGATAGGCGTACTCACCGTACCCACTATCAAGGCACAACAGGTGACGGAGATGATGGTAGCACAAGGGATCGACGCAATATGGAACTTCACTCCGTTCCGTATACAAGTGCCGGAAAACGTGGTGGTACAGAACACCAGTATCTATGCCCACCTCGCACTGATGTATAAGAGGATGGAGGATAGATGATGGAAGTATCATGTATGGATGCATAAATGTATGATGTATAATAAATGAGAAAAAGACTATACATATTGCTATGTGGGTGGCTGTGCTTTGGCATGGTTGCTATGGCGCATAGTTATGTGGAGTCGTCGGTGCTGAGCAAGGGTCGATGGGTGAAGATAGAGGTAGAGGAGACCGGCATCTACCGCCTCACTTACGAGGCGTTGCAGCAGATGGGGCTGCGTCCCGAACAAGTGCGTATATACGGTTTTGGCGGTGCAATGCTCTCGCAGGACTTCTCACAGAGTAAGATTGACGACCTGCCCGCCGTGCCGTTCTATATAGAGAAAGGTTCAGACGGCGTGTTCGGCGCAGGCGACTATATCGTCTTCTACGCTCAAGGCGTGATCGGTTGGGACTACACGAACAGTCGTTTCTCGCATACCATCAATCCCTATTCATTGAAAGGCTATTACTTCCTAAGTGACGATGCGGGCATTCAACAACTCTTGTCGCGCAAGGAAACCACTCTCGATATCGATGATAGCATGACCACTATCACCACCTATACCGACTATTTAGTCCACGAAGAGGAAAAAGTCAATATTTTAGACCCATCAGGTCGCAGTGGCGGTGGACGTGAGTTCTATGGCGAAGAGATGACGGTCACCTCTCCCACGGTCTCGCTCCGTTATACCCTACCCGACATAGTGGAAGGCAGTACGATACGCGGTTATGTGAGCATGGCAGGCAATGCCAAGAGCGACATGAGTATCAGTATGACGATAGGTCAGACCACGCAGACAATGAACATCAGCACGATGGCGTCGCAGCCGGTGACGGTGTATGGCATGACGAATACCTCGGATAACCTATACGATCCCTCAACAGGTTCGACCCAACAGGTCACCTTCACCTACACCAACCCTACGGCATCGGGAACGGTCTATCTCAACTATGTGGAACTGACCGTTGAGCGCGAGATGGTGATGCGTGACGGACTCTTGACGATACACACCACACCGCAGACCGCAGCCTCGACGCAAGGCGTATGCCAAGTGACAGGTTGCAATAGCCTCACGCAGGTGTGGAACATCAGTCGGTTGGACAGTATCTACTCCGTCGACTGCCAACTGAAGGGCGAAACACTATATTTCCTGACCGACTGCTCACTGCAGCAAGACTATGTGGTTATCAACCCCACACAGTGCGACTATATGACGCCGACCACCATTGGCACCATTGGCAACCAAGACCTACACGCTATGCGCGATGTGGATATGGTTATCATCTACCCCAATGGGTTTGAGGCTGCCGCACAGCGTCTGGCACAAGCACACGAGACGTTAGACAGTCTGACGGTAGGACTGGCACCTGCCGAACAGGTATATAACGAGTTCTCGTCGGGTACACCCGATGCCACTGCCTATCGCTGGATAATGAAGATGCTCTACGACCGTGCTAACACCGAGGGAGGCACTGCTCCGAAGTACCTACTCTTGCTGGGCGATGGGTCGTTCGACAACCGTAAGATATACACCACCTCGCCAAAGAATACACTGCTCACCTATCAGGCGCGCAACTCGGTGTCGGAACCCGATGCTTATGCTACCGACGACTATTTCTGTTGGCTCGATGACAACGAAGGTACAGTAGATACCGACACGAAGACAACGATGGATATCAGCGTAGGGCGACTGCCTGTGAACAGTGCCGAAGAGGCCGAGGCGATGGTGGATAAGATCATCGGATATATGGAGGACAAGACGGTGGGTAACTGGAAGACGCAACTCTGTTTCCTTGCCGACGATGGCGACTCGGGTGCACACACCCTTGGAGCAGACCGTGCGGCAGAGACTATCCGGCAGCGCACCAAGGATTTTGTGGTGAACAAGATATACATCGATGCCTATCAGCAGATAACCACTGCCTCGAGCGAGTCGTACCCCATAGCCAAGAGTAAGATGCAGAACCTGTTGCAGAACGGAGTGTTGCTGTTCGACTACTCGGGCCACGGCGGATACAACAACATCACGAGTGAGAGTATGCTCTCAGCGCGTGACATACGAGAGATGAACAACACCAATCTGGGTTTCTGGCTCTTTGCCACCTGCAGTTTCTCGCACTTCGACTCCTACCACACGAGTGCCGGAGAAGAGGCTGTGCTGAACACCTCGGGTGGCGCGGTAGGTATCCTCTCGGCTTGCCGCACAGTGTATGCCTCGCAGAACGCCTATCTCAATCAGTTTGTGTGCGATGCCCTGTTCACGAAGAACAGCGAACAACGCTATACGAACACTATTGGCGATGCTATCCGTATTGCCAAGAACCGTGCACGAACCTTCAAGCCTACGCAGGACAAGAACATACTACCCTATATCCTATTGGGAGACCCTGCCGTAAGGCTGCACTACCCCGACGACTATAAGGTGGTGGCTAACCTATCGTCGGACACACTGCATGCCTTGGCTACACCGACCATCAATGGATATATAGCCAACACAGCAGGCGACACCATACACGAGTTCAACGGCGAGGTGTCGGTCACGATGTGGGACAA
The DNA here is from genome assembly GCA_963651555.1 of uncultured Clostridium sp. Classification (GTDB taxonomy): domain Bacteria; phylum Bacteroidota; class Bacteroidia; order Bacteroidales; family Paludibacteraceae; genus Colicola. The sequence goes on from CAVJQD010000015.1 coordinate 3,903, forward strand.
ACAGCAGCGACTCACCACCAACGATAATGATGTGAGCGACGAGAGCAAGAAAGTGAAGACCTCGTTCCTCGACTTCCCTAATATCCTCTTTAAGGGCAACGCTACGGTGACGGACGGACTGTTTGAACTGTCGATCATGATACCGAAGGACATACAATATAACTACGGCAATGGACGTATGGCGCTCTATGCCTACGACACCGACACGCACCTCGAGGCATTGGGTAGCCGCGAAGACTTCACCGTGGGCGGCAGTAGCGGTATACTATACAACGACACGACCGGTCCACGACTGACACTGTACCTAAACAATGCCGCCTTCACCAATGGCGGCAAGACCAACGAGTATCCACATTTCTATGCCTATATAGAAGACGAACACGGTATCAACACGATAGGTAGTGGCATCGGACACGACTTGATGATGATAGTGGACGACGATCCATTGCAGACCTATACGCTGAACGAGTATTTCACGGCCGATAACAATAGTTATCAGGCAGGACTGGTGTCGTATGTACTGAGCGAACTGGAGGAGGGAACCCACTCGCTGCGTTTCCGAGCATGGGACTTGCTGAACAATAGCAGTACCGCCTCCTTGCAGTTTGAGGTGGTGAAAGGCTATGCACCCCAGATCTTCTCGGTGATGACCTATCCTAATCCGGTGAGTCAGAACGGAACGGTGCATCTGGTGATAGAACACGATAAGCCCGATATGACGCTGGGCGTGACGGTGAATATATACGACTTTGCAGGTCGACTCGTATGGCAACATACGCAATCGGGTACACAAGATATTACGTGGGAAGTGGGAGATACGAACACCAACGTGGGTATGTACTTCTATCGGGTAGTACTCACAGCCAGCGATGGAACAACGGCGGCGAAGTGCGGAAAGATACTAATTAACAATTAACAATTAACAGACTACAATAACAACGAATTAGATATAGCCTATGGGGAATATTTAAGAAGTCGGGTCATCAGCCAAAAGAAAAGAGCCGCGTGACTCGCAAGAATGTAACCATCTAGAACATCTAGAATCTCTAGAATCTCTAGAATCTCTAGAATCTCTAGAATCTCTAGAATCTCTAGAATCTCTAGAATCTCTAGAATCTCTAGAATCTCTAGAAAGACTAGAATAACAAGAAACAACAGACAACAATAACTAATAATATAGAAATGAAAAAAGTAATCTTAGGCATCTTTGCCGCTATTCTGCCTCTATGCGTGAGTATGGCAGATGACAGTATGAATCCTATTATAACCGCAATGCCGTCGTTGAGTATTGCCCCTGATGCCCATGCCGGAGGTTTGGGTGATGTAGGTGCAGCCACTACGCCAGATATGAACTCGCAGCACTGGAACGCTGCTAAGTATGCCTTCATGGACAGTCACGGTGGTATCACTGCCAACTACACACCATGGTTGCGTAAGTTGGTGAAAGACATCGACCTTGCTTATCTGGCTGGCTTCTATAAGTTCGACGACCTGCAGGCTATCTCGGCATCGTTCACCTATTTCTCGTTGGGTCAGGTAGCGCTTACCGACCTCAACAATACTTTCTTGCAGAACGCCCAGCCAAACGAGTGGGCATTGGATGTAGCCTACTCGCGTAAGTTGATTGAGCACTTGAGTATGGCAGTCACCTTGCGATTTATGTACAGCGACATGAACAACGGTGCCGACGCAACGGCTACGGGCGGCAAAGAAATGTATCCTGGGTGGACTATGGCAGCCGACATCTCGTTGTACTATCGCTTGCCTATTCAGTTGAGCATGGGTGAGAGTTACTTCGCTTTCGGTACAAACATATCGAACCTTGGTGGTAAGATATCCTACGACAAGAAAGTGACGAAGAACTTCATTCCTGCTAACCTGCGTTTGGGTGTAAGTTATGAGTTGCCTTTCGACGACTACAACCGCTTGTCGTTCAACGCCGACATCAATAAGTACTTAGTGCCAACACGTAACTCGAAGTTCGCAGTTGACGAGGATGGTAATGCACTCACAGGACAACAGTTGACCGACTGGTACTCTAACCTCTCATCGGCTAAAGGCTGGTGGTATTCGTTTGCAGACGCTCCTGGCGGCTTCAAAGAAGAGATGCGTGAGATACAGTATGGTATCGGTTTGGAGTACTCCTACGACCGCAAGTTCTTTGCGCGTGTAGGTTATAGCCACGAGAACAAGTGGAAAGGTAACCGCCGTTATGTGACCTTCGGCTTAGGCTTTAAGTTGTCGATCTTCTCGCTCGATGCGGCTTATGTATTGGCTACTGCTGCCACCAACCCATTGGACCAGACCCTGCGTTTCACGGTAGCGTTCGACCTCGCTGGTATCAAGGACTTAGTTAAGCGATAAGACCGTATGCAGTTGCCACGCATTGGATTTGGCTACGATGTGCATGCTTTTGCCCCCGACCGCAAGTTGTGGTTAGGGGGCATCTGTATAGCCTCGGAGCGAGGACTCCTAGGGCACTCAGATGCCGATGTACTGATACATGCCTTGTGTGACGCTCTCTTAGGGGCAGCCCATCTGCGCGACATAGGGTATCACTTCCCTGACACACGAGGCAACGAGTATGAAGGGATCGACAGCAAGATACTGCTTCGCCGCACAATGGAGATGTTGCGTAAAGAGGGGTATGAACTGGGCAATGCCGACTGCACGGTGTGCGCCCAAGTGCCTAAGTTGAGTCCATACATTGAGTCAATGCAAGAGTGCTTGGCAGACGTGATGGACGTCGAGGTAGAACAAGTGTCAGTGAAAGCCACCACGACAGAGCATCTGGGGTTTGTAGGCAGAGAGGAAGGTATTGCAGCGCAGGCCGTGGTGCTAATCATAAAAAGAGAATAAAAAACCATGAAGATATTAGGTATCACACAGGTAGACGAGACGGAGCAGGCACTATATATGAAGCCTGACTCGGCGTTGCTGGTAGGCGGTAAGCCTTTCTTCTTACCGCATTTCTCGCAGCAGATCGTGGCACGACCATGCCTTGTGATACGCATCAATCGGTTGGGGCGTTGCATCGAGCAACGTTTTGCCAATCGATACTACAACGAAGTGGCTATGGGGCTTAACCTACAGGCTAAGGACTTGCTTACTCCACCCTACTCACTCGACCGTTGCTTCCGTGCTACTGCGTTCGACAACTCTCTTGTGGTGGGCGACTGGCTGGAGCAAGAGAGTGCAGTCGACTGGCAGATCGGTACAGAAGCGGAGAGTAAGCGTTATAGCGCAGCCGACTTGGTGTGCAGCATAGACGAGGCTATCAGTAGGGTCAGTCAGTATGTGACGGTGCGCATGGGCGACATGGTGGCTATCGACTTCAAAGGCGAGACACGACTAGTGCATGCGGAAGAGGAATGGTGGGGACGACAAGAGGAGAAGCAGGTGATGTACTGCAAGATTAAATAGACAAGAGACCGTTACATTATGTATGATGTATGATGTATGAATGTATAGATGTATGATGTATTATGTATAGGAAGGCGATATTGAGTATAGTGTTTATGCTGATGGGGACAGCGGTGTGGGCGATGAGTCCGATAGAGGCGTTCTTGCAGATGCCTGATGCCCTGTTGCCTTTCCTCTCGGACGAGCAACGTAACATGATAGGGAACGAGTTGGTGGTAGCCACCCGAGAAAACGATACAACGGTGCTGCAACCCGTGACGAACCGTTTTGGAACGACCTCGTTGCCTTTGGAGTTGACCGACAAGACACTGCGTATACAGATCACAGAAGGTGTGGAGTACGACTGGATCGTCGAGGGCGACAAGATCATACTGGTACAGACCGTCTGTGCGCCACAATGCGCATCGGTGGTGAGCGAATATGACCAGACATGGCAGTGGGTGCGGGAGATCAAACCTACCGTGGAGGGCGTGTTCGTGAGAGCGTATATTGAAAACGACTGCTTGATGTGGAAAACAGAGACTGCGTTAAAGGAGGTTTATTAGGGATGTTCTAAAAATTACTTTTGAGATGATTTGTGGAATTTTATTTAGTAGATGGTTGGCGCAACGAAGGAGCAATGTTGGACATTGTGACTGAATGAAAGTCAAGCAGATACAAATAAAAACCACAAAGCACTCAAAAAAGTGGAGAAATATCCCAATTAGTAGCATAATAACGAAAAGTGGAATTTTTAGAACATCCCATTAGTTTATGGAGTTGCCGGTATATTTGATAGGATATATGGGTGCAGGAAAAAGCACTGTAGGACGGATGGTGGCAGAGCGTTTGGGTTGGCATTTTGTGGACTTAGATGCTGCTTTTGCCGAGGTATATGGTATGAGTACTGCCGATTATATCCGGCAGTATGGTGTAGAGGCTTTCCGCAAGCGAGAGAAAGACTGCGTGGAGAGCCTGTCGGAGTTGCCAATACAGAAAGTGATATATGCCACAGGCGGAGGCTATCCATGCTGGGAAGATAACATGGACTGTCTGCTGGAGTTGGGAACGAGTGTCTATCTGCGTTGGACCAACAAGCATCTAGCAGATCGGTTGTGGTTGACCGACCTCAATGAACGACCTATCCTGCAAGCAAAGACCAAAGAAGAGTTGGAAAAGTTCGTGGCATGGCAGATGTCGGGCCGAGAGGAGTATTATAGTAGAGCCAACTATACGATTGAAGTGGCCAACCTTATTGGCAAGGAGATTGATGCGGGGGACGATGCTAAGGTAGCGGAGGCAGTATATGAATTGATTTTACAATTGAGTAATTAAAAATTACACATTCCTATAGACAATGACAATAAATGAGACACAAGATGCTATCATCGAGGAGTTTAGTGCGTTCGATGATTGGATGGATAAGTATTCGCTACTAATTGATTATGGCAATGAGTTGGCATCGTTTCCGGAGGAGGACCGCATCGAGAAGAACCTGATTGACGGTTGCCAGAGTAAGGTATGGTTCACTGCCAAGATGGAGGACGGAAAGGTGGTATATGCCGGCGACAGCGATGCTATCTTGGTGAAAGGCATCGTGGCACTCCTGATACGCTGCCTGAGTGGACATACTCCGCAAGAGATACTCGACAGCGACCTCTACTTCATTGAACAGATCGACTTACGGGAACACCTCTCACCTACACGCAACAATGGACTGGTGGCTATGCTGCGACAGATGAGGAACTACGCGCTAGTGTTCAAGACAGTTGAGCGTTGAGTGTTTAGGGATGTTCTAAAAATTACTTTTGAGATGATTTGCGGAATTTTATTTAGTAGATGGTTGGCTTGAACGAAGGA
>CAVJQD010000015.1:9174-30043 GCA_963651555.1 uncultured Clostridium sp.
TGTGACTGAGTGAAAGTCAAGCAGATACAAATAAAAACCACAAAGCACTCAAAATGTGGAGAAACATCCAAGTAGTAACAAAATAACGAAACTTGGAATTTTTAGAACATCCCTTTAGTGTTTAGAGCAGTTTTGAGTTGAGAGTTTAGAGTTCGGAGAAGAACTGTTTGAGGTCGGTGTTGGAGGGGAGGTCCATCTTGCTGCGCATGCGGTAGCGCATCATCTCGACGCCTCGGACCGTGATACCCATGAGAGGGGCTATCTCCTTTGTTATCAAGCCCATCTTGATATAGACACATAGTTTGCGTTCCTGCTTCGTCATCCACGGATAGCGTGCTTGCAGTCGTTCGATGAACTGGTTATTGGCGAGGTCGAAGTTCTCCTCAAACCGTTTCCAGTCGACCTTGTTCTCGTTGTTTCGTGAGAGTCGGTTCTGCAGGTTTTGCACATGTCCTTGTGCCTCAACAATCTTATTGGCATTGAGGCAGTCCATCACTCGGTGCAGTCCGGTGAGAATATCTTGGTTCCACTCTTTCCGATTGGCTTCATTGAGCAACGCCGTACTGAGATCACGACTCTTGTTTTTGAGTTCAAACTGTGTCTGTTCGTTCTCGAGTTGCAAGATACGCATCTGTTGTTGGCGTATCTCTTCGTTCTTCTCTTGTGCGACACGCTGCTTAGCGGCTTGTTCTCTTTTGTAGAGTCGCCAAACGATATAGGCAAGGAACAAGAGTATGAGCAAGGCGTAGAGCGACTTAGCCACAAGAGACCGATAGAACGGTGTCTTGATATGTATATCGAACGAGCGCGAGAGGGTCTGGTCATCGCGCGTAAGCATCTCTATATCGAGTTGATAGTCGCCCGACTGGAGTCCGATGAACTCGCGAGCAGGGGTAGTCTGCCACTCGGTGAACTCACGTTCCATCGGTTGCAGGCGGGTGCGGTAGAGCACTTGTTGTCGTGCCACATCGCTGCCACTGAGTTTCACTTGCAGCGAATAGGCATCGGCAGGAAGCGTCAGACTGCCGGTGTGCTGCGGATAGGACTCGCCATAGACCTTTGACAAGTGGGGTTGCAAGCATCGTATGGAGCGGATGTAGAGTCCATCGGATGGGGTTGCGGTGGGTGTAGGTGCAAGATGGAGTCGATAGAAGCCGTCGACGCCTCCTAAGACGGCATCGCCATCGTAGATGAAACTGATGTTAGCGAAGCCGCCTATCAGCAGGTTGGGATGGTAGAACATCTCGCGAGAGGGTTGGAAGGTCTGCGTGTGGGTATCGAAGGGTTTGACCTTGAGTCGGTCGTCGTAGAGATACCAGATATTACCTGTCTTATCCTCTTTGAGGAGCGTGTATCGGTGTACACCAGACAATAGTTCGGCTTGCGTATTATCCTCGCGCAGGACACCGTCGGAGGCAACGATACCGCAATAGAGGTCGGCAGTGAGCCATAGTTCGTTATGCAGTTTAGCAATCGAGTAGACTCGTTCGGCAGCCACTTGTGGGATCATCAGCTCGGCAGTGATATGGGTCTTATCGGGCGCAACTGTGAGTCGCTGTACGCCTTGCGAAGTGAGTAGCCATATATGTCCGGTGGCATCTATATCATAATAGAGAGAGGTCTCGGAGAAACCGTCGAGGTGTCGGATGGTCCAGTGGTTGTTATTCTTCGTGAGATAATAGAATCCGGTGTAGGAGCCGGCAATGGCTTCGTTGTCGGACAATGGTTTGATGCTCCAGAAGCCATCGCCTTGTTGCAGCGGTTGCAGTTGGTTGGCTTGAAGAGTAAAGAGTCCACGGTTGTGGCAGCAGAAGAGTGTACCACATACCTCGGCTACGCTCCACACTTGTCCTTGGCTGCCTGCAATGAGGCGCAGGTTATTATTGGCAAAGCCATGGTCGATGGCATACATTCCTTGGTTGGTACCGAGATAGAGGGTGTTGTTATATTCGCAACTGGAGTAGCCTGAACCATAGTCGGTCTCGGTGTCGTGGAGGTACATGTTCGGTGCGATAGAGGGCATCATGTCGATACCGTTGTCGAGTCCCATCCAGATGTTCTCTTGTGCATCGAAGCAGATACTGAGGACGGTATTGTTTTGCAGTCCATCTTTTCGTGATACGAATCGGGGATGTGATCCATCGAGCTCGGTGAGCACTACGCCTCGGCGCACTGTACCGAAGGCAAGGCAGTGTTCGCTGGCAGCGATGGCATAGAGTTGGTTGGCTTTGAGATAGTCGTCGGCTTCGGTAGGGAAGTGCTGTATCTGTTCGCCGTTATAGAGATAGACGCCACGGAAGTCGGTTGCGATGAGCAGGTTATGCTGTTGAAGCGGTATCATGGCTGTTATCTCGTTGTTACGCAGCAGTTCTGCGCCACGGAGAGCATGAAGTCGGTTGCCGTGGAGGATATAGATGTCGCGTGAGGTAGCGAGATAGAGGTTGCCGTCGACGAGTGTAGAGGTATAGATAATAGCGCCTGGGTCGATAACCTCGGTATGGTGTTGCCGGTCGCAGATGAAGAGGTAGTTGCGGGTCTGTATATAGAGGGCATCGTCGGCCGCGTGTATGTTCCACACCTCGCCGAACTGCCGATAGCGTGTGGGCAGACTGTCGGATAGGCAGTGATAGGTAAGTGTGCCTTCATCGTTTGGGTAGAACGCACCAAACTCGTTGGTACCGCCGACATAGAGTGTACCTGACGTGTCGCGTGCTACAGAGCGTACGGCGGTAGAGTTATTGATACCGTAGATACGCCAATAGGAGCCGTCAAACTCAAGTAAGCCATAGTTGTTGGCAGCATATATCCAGCCGTTCATTTGCTCCACAACCGACCAGTTCTGCGTACCTGCGGCGTAGTCGTTGGGTGAGAAGTGGCGCACCATGGGAACCCATGTGGCGTTGAGAAGGAGGGAGAGAATGAGGAGGAGAGACATTTTTCTTGGTTTATTAGTTTATTGGTTGATTAGTTTAGGAGAAGTTGAATGGGTTGAATGGGGTTTAGAAGTTTATGGGTATTCTAGATATTCTAGTTATTTTATTCTATTTATTTTATTGTTATTCTGTCACTTTGCGGTATTTGCCTTCGATGAGGAGCATGCCTGGTAGGATCTCTCCGCCGGACACTTTCTTGAAGGTGGTGTAGGTGAGGTCGGAGCCGGAGGCTTGCTCTTTGACAGCATTGTATCGGTTGTCCCACACCTTGTTCTTCACGGGTTTGACCGTTGCTATATACTTATAGGTCGTCTTGCCGGTCTCTGGGTCGAGTCGTCGTTCGACCACTTGGAACTTAGAGGCATCGGTGATACCCTCTTTCATGCCTATCTTAGCGGCATAGCCACTGATCTGTCCTTTGTCGTTATAGAGGACGGAGTAGATAGGTGTTTTGACTTTGAAGTCCTCGTATTGTTTTGCAAGAGCAACGATGTTCTTATCCATCGACCGTGCGCAGATAGTACGACACAGTTCGGAACGTTCGTATTGGCCTTTGAGTACACTTTTCTTGTCGAACTCATACTCGTGAGCCACATACTTGAGGCGGAAGGTCGTGGTATCGTCGAGAAAAGCGTTTATCTTCTCGGGGTTGGGTGTGGCGGTGTAGTAGTTCTCGTAGAAGATCGAGGCGATAGAGTCGTTCCACACGAGTTGGTAGAGGTAACTATGTGTCTTGACCTTAAAGCCTGTGAAACTGTCGGCTATCTCGCCAACAGATTTAGCGAGGTCGGTACCGGTGTTTCCTCCCATCAGTCCGTTGAGCAGTCCGCCAATGACAGCGAAAGCAACCTTGGTGGCTTCGGCTTCTTGTTCGGCGGTGACATAGGTTATATCGTTGACGAGCACGAAGGTCTGTCCTATAAGTTCCTCGCCGGCATCGGAGAGTGTGGCAAGTCCTTTGGTGGTATGCAGTGCCACGGCCACATCGACATCGGAGGCGTTGTATTGTCCACGCTCGGCGATGACATCGGTAGAGAAGACGGCGTTACTAACACTATCGCCTTGCAAGTTGAACCACTGTGCCACGAGGGCGTTGCCCATCTGTTCGCTATTGAGTAAGTTCTCGGTATAGCGAGCATTCTTCTGCAGTTCGGAGGCGGATAGTGCGTGTCCGTAGGTGGCTTTATAGTAACCTGTATCTTTGCGTTGCACGCCTACAACCTCGCTGTTGTCAATAACGCGCCAACGCGTCTGGTGGGCATCATACTTATCGGGCATAGGGAGTGAGTCGAACGCTTTGAAAATCTCCAGACCAAACTCGTCCTCTGGGTGATAGACGAGCATGGTAGCGAGGGCGTTACGTCGGTAAGAGAGGGTCTGTTCGGCATACAACGATAGCGACCCGAGTAGAGTCGCTATCATAAGGGATGTTCTAAAAATTGCTTTTGAGACGATTTGTGATTTTTTATTTAGGATATGCTTGGCTTGAACGAAGGAGCAATGCGAGCATTGTGACTGAATGAAAGTCAAGCAGATACAAATAAAAAACGCAAAGCGCTCAAAAAGTGGAGAAATATCCCAATTAGAAACACTATAACGAAACGTGGATTTTTTAGAACATCCCTTAAGTATGATACAGGTTTTCTTCATTATCTAAGCCTTTAACGAAGGAAACCGATGTTGGTAGTAGTAGGTTGTTGTCCCTTACCGTAGGCTACACCTACTTCACGCATTGCGTCGATGCGTTGTTTCTCGATGTCGACAGAGTCTTGATATTTCTTCATCTCGAACTTCCAGTCGTCGAGTACCTTCCCTTTGATCTCGGTATAAAGGTTCATAGCCTCATCGTAGCATCCTGCATCGGGGAGGATGAGTGCGAGGTATTCGCCAGCTTTGGTAGCACCTTTGCTATTCTGTTCGGCAGCCCATGCTTGTCGTGCCGAAGCAAGGTTAACATTGCACTGATAGTCGATATACTGCTGGTAGATGTTGAGTCCGGCTTGCAGGGCAGCATCGTACTTACTGCATTGTTGCGGGATAGTGACCACGAGCGATAGTGCCTCTTCATATTGTTTGGTAGAGGCCAAGAAGTTGGCTTTCTTGATGATGTTGTCGGCTTCGTGATCGTAGTATGCGAGTATCTTGGCTTTACCTTCTTGCACAAACTGCGTGAGTTCGGGAGAGGAGAGGTTGATGCTCTTGATAGCGTTCATATAACACTTGGCTTCGTTGTCCCCTACTCCACGAGCGGAAAGGGAGGTGGAAGCGAAGACCACTTGGTTGGTGTAGTCAGCAATATAGAACATGACATCCATCTTCTCGGCAATCTTCATGGGTGCGGAGGAGACGACATCCTTAGTCTGTGGCACAACGAAGGCGGTGATGAAGAACTGTCCAAAGTAATCCATCGAGGCAATACCGTTCTTGGTAAGGAGTTGTGTCAGTTTGTTTTTTATCTGCACTTGGGCTGTGGCAGGGCACGGTTCGGCTTGCTGATCGACATAGACAGCGATAGGCAAATATTGCGTATCTTGGGCTGCTGCTGTGAGTGCGAAGCAGACAGCGATAATTACCATTGATAACCTTTTCATAATGTATGATGTATTATGTATGAATGTATGCACGTTATTTCTCGCCGAGGATGATGACAGCGCGACCGAGTCCTTTGACTAGCACTTTGTTTGGGATGTTATATGGTTCTTTCTTGAGCATCTTCGACAGTTTGCGAGCAAAGGCGTTGGCATCGACAGGGATACCGTAGTCATCGTAGACGGGTATGCGTACTTGCGTGAAGTTAGCCACATTCTCACTGGCATAAGGCATAGAGAAGCGTCCGCTGATCGTGTTTTGGAACATCCATCGGTTGATTATCTCGATGAGTTCTTCGCCGTTGTATTCTGTCTCGAGGTCAATGCCAGCGGCGTTGTTGTCGAACACTTTGATATCGAGTACTATCTCACGTCCGATGGTCTGCATCTCGGTGAAGTAGTCTTGGAGTCGGATATTGAAGTTATCGATATTCGCCACAATAGCCTCTTCGAGGAGCACATCGACATCGGCCGTCATAGAGGGTTGACCGGCACCGCTGACTGCACCGATGCTCTTGTTGGTGTAGGCATCTTTGGCTTCGAGAACATAGGAGACCGAGTGTTTCGGACCTTGGTCCTTTACATCCCAAGTGAGTTCAAGAATAATATCGGCTTTGGCTGCTCGTGCCAACTCATCGAGAGGACTCTCGGCAAGTTCGTTGCCTGCTTTGCTGACGGTCATGTTGTCTTCAGCACGGCGTTGCTCTACATTCTTGATGGCTTGTTCGAGACTCTGGAGAGGGAACTGTCGTTCTGCCATGAGGTCATTGATCTTGGCAATGGCAAGTTTGAGTTCAACGTTCTCTTGGAGTGCTTGTTTATAGTTTGGCACTTTCTCGGTGCTGCCCATGTTGTCGACTTCGGTATAGTAACCGTTATTGATGCACCATACATCCGAAGGAAAAACCATGAGTTCTGGTTTCTTTATCTGTGCGAAAGATAGCGAGGTGCAGAGGGTCGCTATTAGGAGGATGATTGACTTTTTCATGATGAAAGTAGTTTTCGTTGTTTGCGTTATTTTACTTCGTAGCGGTTTTCGGCAGGAATGATTCCATCGGCTTGCAGTTTGGCTTTTAATTCGGATCGCTTAACGGTGACAGTGACAGTCTGCACCATCTGCGTACGTGTACGCTTGAAAGTGGAGGTACCGGTACGTCGGTCAGCGAGAGAGCAATAGTCTTTCCATGCACCGTTATCGGAGAAGAAAGCGTTGAAGTAGTCCTCGTATTTCTCTTGTGCGTTCATGTCGAAGCAAAGGGGTTTGAGGTCTTGTACGCCATTCGAGCCAGCGGCTACGCCCGAGAATATGACTTCTCGTACGGCTTTGCGTTGTGCATCAGTAAAAGCAACGGCAGCGTTGCGTGCTCGCACTTCGGTACGGATAACATAAGAGCCGTCGTAGTTGGCAGATAAGACTTTGCTGGGTTGATCGTAGTAGGCTTGCGACTTGCGTGAGCCACAGCCTACGAGAGTTAGTACTGCAAGTATAGGTACTATGATTTTGTTTATTCGTTTCATTTGTTCAGTATTTATGACCGCCTTCGGCTATCGGATGGCGGACTGATTCGTGTTTATTAACCTGTTTGTTAGAAGCCTGCGTTGAGAGCGCGAATGACGCCTGCGGCTTCGAGTGCGCGACGGAGATCGTCTTTGCGAACACTAACGATGACGCCTACTTTATACTCTTTGCCTACCTTGACGGTTTCGGTAGTGCCCTCGACGATGGAGGCATAGCGTTGGAACTCGCCGCCTGTCTCAAAGAATTTCTTAAAGTAGGTGTCGTATTGCTCTTCGGCACCAGGAGTAGAACAGAGAGGGCGTTGTGAAACGCACCCGTTGCCACCGTAGCCTTTGAAGATGACGCCATGTACGGCATTCTTGCGGCACTGGTCCTCTGCAACATCGGCTTTCTTGGAATAACTCCAGACCTTGACGAGATAGGTACCTTGGGTTGCGTTGCCGGCGCACTCGATCTCATAACGGAACTGCTGTGTGTCTTTGTCGGCTTTCTTCTTGCTAGCCGCCGATGCGCTCAGGCAAAGCGATAGAGCGCAAAGGATAGAAAGAAATTTCTTCATATCAGTTTGTATTTGCTATTGTGGGGCAAAGGTACGACATTTATAGGAATAGTGCAAGGATTGAGTTTATTAGTTTATTGGTTTAGGAGTTTAGGAGAAGTTTAATGGGTTAAGGGATGTTCTAAAAATTGCTTTTGAGATGATTTGTGGAATTTTATTTAGTAGATGGTTGGCGCAACGAAGGAGCAATGCAAGCATTGTGACTGAGTGAAAGTCAAGCAGATACAAATAAAAACCACAAAGCGCTCAAAAAGTGGAGAAACATCCCAAGTAGTAACAAAATAACGAAACGTGGAATTTTTAGGACATCCCTTAAAAAGGGTTTAGTAGTTTATGGGTGGATTCTAGTCGTTCTAGTTTATCTAGTCTTTCTATTGAATAGGGAATGGAGGCGGTCGTAGATGCGGAAGCAGATGGGTGGGACAAGGAACGCCATGAGTACGACTACGGACATGCCAATGAGCGTGACCTCACCGAGTGAGTGCATGGCCGGGTGTTTGGCAAAGATCAGTACGCCAATGCCTACGAACATTATCGCAGCCGATAGGAGTATGCTTTGACGATACTGCGGCAAGATAGGCTTGCCAGTACGGCGTTCGTAGAGTTGCCCTTCGGTGATGAAGATAGTATAGTCGTCGCCTTGTCCGAAGATGAAGGTGGCGAGTATGATATTGACGATATTAAAGGATATGCCGGTAAGGGACATGATACCGAGAATCCATGCCCATGAGAGTGCCATCGGTAGGAACGCGACAAGGGCGACAAAGAAACTGCGGAAGGCAATCCAAAGGAAGAGGAAGACGATGAGCGAGCAGGCGATGCCGATATAGTTGAAGTTGGACGAGAGATGGGTGGCAACGGAAGCGTTGAGGGTTGTCATATCGAAGCAATGGAACTGCGCAAGGCGTTGCTCGACCTCTTCGACACGGTCGGCAGGAACGATGAGTCGGTCGGCCAAAGTGTAGGCATCGGGTTGGTCGAGGTAGAAGCCACGGAAAAGAGTCGATAGAACCGGCTCGAAGAAAGAATAGTCTTGCACTGTGTAATCGGCATGAAGCATGTCAGTAAACGGTGCGAAGGCATCGTCTTGGAAACCATATTGCACAGCGGCAGACGCAAGTTGGGGTTCGACGACGGCAGCATATTGGTGCGTAAAGGTTTTCCAACGGTCGAGGCGATGGGCCTGCTCTTCTTTGGATGGGATATAGCGCAGGGCACTGCGTTGTTGGAGGACAGTTCCTTCTTGCAGGAGTGAGTCGACAACAGTCTGTGCTTCAAGGGCTTGCTGCGATGCGGAGGACCAGTTGGACGACTGCGAGACGAGATAGACCTCGGTGCCGAGTGGTTGTCCGGCTAAGGCGGTGAAGTATTGGAAATCGTCCCGTTGCTGCGGCGTCATATAGTTGAGATGGCTGACATTGGTATCGAAATCGGTTCGGAAAGAGAATACGGTCAGTACGGCAGTGATAACAAGCAGTAGGCTGGTCGTGAGGATATTAACACACTTGCGACAACGGGGATTATCGGTCTTCTGTTGTAGGGCGGAGGGTGTAGGTTCTATTTTTACTTCTTTAGGCAGGAGATGCGGTAGGAAGATGACGGTGAATAGGATCGTTCCGACAAGCATAGCGGCAGAGAACAGCCCAAGATCCCGCAAGGCAACGGCAGAGAGGGGAAGCAGTGTGAGAAAGGCACCAACTGTGGTTATGTTACCTATGATGAGGGGTGAGATAGTCTCTTTGAGGGTGGTGCGTGGGGAGTCGGTGTACTTACGGTGCACCAAGAGATGGAGGGGGTAGTTGACGGCTATACCTATCAGTACGGAACTGATACCCAGCACGATAAGGGACACTTCGTGTCGGAATAGTGCCATGACGCTGATGCCCATGAGCCAGCCAAAAGAGACGGTAAGAAGGATAAGTAGGAGGTCGCGTTTTCGTGGCAGTGTCCGCCAAAGGAGCAATAGGATGGCTATGATTGCTATTGCGACAGCGAGAAGGGAGTCGTGGCGTATCTGGTTGGCATTGCCTACGGCTACTACGGGAGCGCCATGCAGGCGGATATGTACATCGGGTAGAGCCGTTTCGACGGCATCGGCATAGTCTTGCAGTTGGGCAACGAGGGCGGCATTGTTCTTTGTGTCGTTCATCCCGTATGGTGAGGTTAAGAAGGCGAAGGCGCGTTGTTGGTCGGCGGTTATCATATAGCCATCGTAAAGTGCGAAGGCGCCGAGTCCTTGGGCATACTGTGCGAACTGGTTCAGTAGGGGTGTGAAGAGCGATAGTGGGTCGTGGGTTATCTGTTGGGCGACGATACCGGTGAGGGGCAGGTCGAGTCGTTGGCGGCACGCGAGCACCTGTTGGGCGATATAGTCACTGTCACAGAGCAGGGAGTCGATTCGGGCATAGTCGGACGCAGTGAGGTAGTATGGGGCATAAGTGTAGATATGGTTGATAGCATCCATGTATGCGTCATAGTCGACTTGCGTGGTGAGGTATGGCATATACTCCGGTGCGTGTTGGAGGAGTTGTTGCTGCAGGGAGTCGATGGCATCGGCAAGACGGTCAGGGTTGGTGGATGTGGTGTCGGCAAGGGTAACGATGAATACTATCTTGTCGGACTCTGCGAGTTGCTGGTAGATATGTGTATCATTGCGTTGCTGCTGGGTGAGTGGGAGGAAGTCGGTGATATCCTCCGTGAGCGATAGCCACGGCAGGGGGAGGAGCAATAGGACTATCGTTCCGACGAGCAGGGCAAGGCGCAGATAGCGGTGATGCTGCAAGTAATCGTAGAGGCGCAAGAATAGTTTCATTTGCGGAGATCAATGAACTGTACAGGTTTGCGCGCTTTGGCTGGGAAGTTGATGGCTTGTATCTCGTCAACGGGAGCTATCTCGACAGCGGGTGCCACGCGTAGTCGTGCACGGAAGCGGTCTTTGAGGTCTTTTATCAGTTCATCGGGGGTGAGGTGATGATCATTATTCTTTATACCCACGCGAACGAGTACATCGTCGGTTCCTGTGGCAGAGGTGCGAGCATAGACCACATAGTTCTGCACATAGTCGGTCTGGTTGAGCACATCGTTAAGGGCAGGGGGATAGATCGTGGTGCCTTTGAGTTTGAGCATGTTGTTCTTGCGTCCTATCAGCGGTGTGAGTCGGTAAGCGTTTCTTCCGCAGGTGCATGGTGCAACGATCTTGGCGGCTATGTCGCCCGTACGAAAACGCAACAGCGGCATGCCTTCGACGCCAAGGGTAGTGACTACCACTTCGCCCATTTCGCCATCGGGGACGGGTCGATTATCCTCGCCTATTATCTCAGTGATGATGAGTTCGGGGTGCACATGTCCGCCGCAGCCGCTTGGGCATTCAGAGAAGGTGGCAGACATCTCGGTAGAGGAATAGGTGGCAAAGAGTTGCACCTCGGGCCAGCGTTCGTGTATTCGTTGTCCGAGGAGGTTAAGTCGGAAGTCTTGTTCGCGTAGTCCCTCGCCAATGCCTATTATCTTGCTAATAGAGGAATGGTGATAGTCGATGTTATTCTCTTCTGCATAATCGATCAGTCGCAGGATGAAGGAGGGTACACACATGATAGCCGTTGGATGGAGTCGTGCGATGGTGTCCCACTGCAAGGCAGGGTTGCCATTACCAACACGGATAGCGCCAGCACCCAAAGCACGCAGTCCGAGCCAATAGGCGAGTCCTGCCATGAAACGCTTGTCGATGGTGACCATGAGTTGCACCTTATCGGAGGGGGTGATACCCGCGCAGGCAAACGATTTCTGTTCGTTGTAGGCAAGACGTTGCAGGTCGTGCTCGGTGCAACCAAAGGTGACGGGGTCGCCGAGTGTACCGGAAGTGGTGATATAGTCTATGATCTGCTCTTGGGGTACGCAAAGGAAGTCGGCGTTATAGAGTTGGAGGTCACACTTCTCGGTGAAAGGTATGCGAGTGAGGTCATCGAGCGTGCGGATGGATGCAGGGTCAATGGCGTGTTCACGGAAAAGCCGTTGGTAGTAGGGAGAGTGAGCAGACAGGTAGGTCATCTGTTGGCGCAGGAGTTTCTCTTGGCAGCATCGGATGTCCTCTACTGATTGATATTCGATATCCATGTTAGAAATGCTTTTTTCCATTGTTGTGATTCTGAAGTACCTTTATTATCGGCTGCACCAAAGCCGTGTCCTCCTGTCTGATAGAGGATATACTGGTGCGGTATATGATGCGCAGTGAGTGCAGAGTCGAGCAAGAGGGAGTTCTCATAGCGAACGGTAGGGTCGTCTTTGCAGTTGACGAGGAACACGGGTGGGCAGTCGTCGGTTATATGTTTCTCTACGGAAAGGGAGTCTTGCCATTGCTTATCGAACTGCCGCCACACGCCCAGCGCTCCACGGCGAGAACGGCGGTGTGTATACTGTGGATGGGACATGGTTACCACAGGATAGATAGGGCATAGGAAATGGGGTTTGTAGGGCGTGCTATTGAGCAGGTAGGAGATCATGGTGAGGTGTCCTCCGGCAGAGAAGCCCATCACGCCAATGCGGGCAGTGTCTATATGGAGCGAGTCGGCTTGCGAGTATACCTGTTGCAGAGCCCACTGCACATCATTCAGCATATCGGGGTAATGGTTACCCATACCTAAGACTCGGTATCCGACAATGTAGGCACTCACATTGGCTACGCGGTACTTAAGGACAAACGCATTGATGCCGTTCTGTTGCAGCCACTGCGCCACTACGGTGCCTTCGGTATCGAGGTCGAGCCACGAGTAACTGCCTCCAGGACAGACAACGACGGCTATCCCTGTGTTGGCGCTATCGGCTAAGAAAGGTGTGAGCGTCACGCCTCGTGGGGTATCAGCATGAACAAGCGAGAGCGAGAGTAACTGCAAGGAAAGGAGAAAGATGATATGTCGAAGGTCATTCTTCATGCGTCATTGCAGAGCAAAAAGTTGTTTGTATAGGTGACCGTACGCCTTACATAGCGAGCGGTAGTCGATATCGGTCAAGGCGATTGGCTGCAGGGTCTCGAGAGAAAAGTCACCACGATAGATATGCAGTTGATGTTTCGGCAGGATTGTACCCGTACCCTGCAGCAGAAGCGGCTGCAGCGGTAGATAAAGGTGTTCGGCAAGGTAGAAAGCACCTTTGTGGAAACGTGCAGGCAGACCCAGCGGACTACGAGTGCCCTCAGGGAAGACCAAGAGCGAATAACCTTGACGGATAAGCGGTTCTAAGGTTGAGATATTACTATCCATATCGTCTTCCACCGTGGGGAAATCGGCATAGCGAACGAGCAATCCAAAGAAAGGATTACGACGGACATAGCCTTTGGTAAGGATGAGTAGCCGAGGGCTGCGTGAGAGCAAGATCAAGATATCGAGCAACGACTGATGGTTGCAGATATACAGAGTGGGTTCGCTCGATAGCCGGAACGAGTCTCTACTCGTAAAGCGACATCCAACCATATAAGTCATTGCCTTGGCGGCAGCCGTAAAGAGCGTATGGAATAACCTTTTGCAAGCCTTGCTTCGTCTGCCGAATAGCAAGCAGAACAGGGCTACCGGCTGCAAGAGTATTGCCGAGGTGAGGAAAACGAGGATATAGAGTAGCGTAGAGCAATACCTTCGTGGCAGACCATATACAATAGCCAAGAGACAAAGGACGGTATTGAGCAGGCTGATGCGAGTGAAGTCGTACGCAGGACGGAAGTGACTGACACGCTGTTCCTTCGGAGGGTAATAGACTCGAACAGGCACGGGTATGATACGCACATTTGCCCATGCCATGAAGACTAACAGTTCGAGTTCTGCCTCATAGCGAGAGGTGAGCAGCGAGAGCCCTTTCATATAGCGCATCGGGTAGATACGCATACCGGTTTGAGTATCAGGCAGGTGCAGTCCGGTTTGGAGAGTGAACCAGAAGTTACTAAAGCGGTTAGCGAAGGTGTTGCGTGCCGGCATATTCTCTTGTTGAAGTTGTCGGCTGCCGACTATCATCGCGCATGGGTTAGCCCTTAGCACTCGAAGCATTGAGGGTATGTCTTCAGGATAGTGTTGCCCATCAGCGTCAAGGGTGAGGACATGGGTGAAGTGCTGGCGTTGTGCCTCACGGAAACCCTCGCGCAAGGCATGCCCTTTGCCTTTGTTGTGAGGATAAGAGATGATGGTTACGGGGAAGGACAGAGTCTGCAACAGTTGCGCTGTGTGGTCGGTCGAACCATCATTGACCACAATGATGTTCTCCATATACTGGTGTGTGCGTTGAATTACATCGATCACCGTACCTGCATTGTTGTAGGTAGGGATGAGTGCACAGACGGATAAGGTGGAGATAGGCATAGGGATAGTGGTCAATGGGTATAACGAAAGGCAATGGTTGTGGTGTCGCCGTTCTTCTCGGTGAGCACCACTTGGTCTGCCAAGCCGGTGGCTTCGACGAGATGAATACGAATGGAGGTAAAGAGTTGGCGCAACTCGCGTTTCTTAGGCGAGAGCAGATAGGTATAGGTATCGGCTTGCAACACAGTAAAGTCGCTGTTCTCTTGCAGATAGTCGCCATTGATAGTGCGCAAGATAAGGTGCAGCACCTGTTGGATATGCTGATTGGTTGTGCCATCGTTCGCCGTCGACCAGACAAGGGATGTGGGTGTGAGATACTCCCATCGCAGATAGTCGGGGGCTTTATACGAGAAATGACCGGTAGACACTTGTTCGCCCTTCAATAGCGATGTGGTTTTGGTCTGCGTGAAGTCGGCTTCCACTTGCTGTGGGGTTGGCGGCGTCACAAGGAGTAATATGGCAAGGAGTAATGAGGTCATCTATTCATTTGGCTATAAGGAAACATCCGCCCATGATAAGCAGTACGCCCAGCCATTGCGTGAGTGAGACATGCTCATGGAAGACAAAGATAGCGGCAATCATACCGAACACATAGCATACGCTCGCCATAGGGTATGCCACCGAGAAAGGATAGTGCTTCAATATATACATCCACAGCAGCCCAGCCGTTAGAAACGCTACGCCACAACCGAGCCACCAGAAGTTCAGCAACTGCGAATGGATAAAAGACCACGAGAACGACACAGCACCCATGGCTTGGAGTGCGAGACGCATCATCACCTGTCCCGCTGTCAAGACTACGCTTTGTATGAGTATAAGTAATAGAAAACGGACCATGTCAATACTATAAGGGTTTGATTATATAGGCGTGATGGGACGACGGCAACGGGGTATCGAAGAACTGCTGCCACACCTCGTCGGCTTCATCGAAGCACACCACCAAGGCATTGTGTACCAAGCCTGTACCCACCAACAGTTGTGCCTCACGGATAGTCTGCCGTTCGGAATCTGCCCCACACGAATAGGTGCAGTTATACCCATGCGCCTTAGTTTGCTGCGCCACCATGGCCGCCATCGTGTTATGCGTCGACTGCATGAAGCGCGTAGGGGACAGTTCCTCGTTCGCTATCAGTGCGTCGAGCAGTTGGCGTGACTGCATAATCGAACCGTTGCGCGTGGCACATAGGATAGCATCGGGTTCGGTGATGTTCTCTTGTCGTAGCGCTTTCAAAGCCGATGCCAAGGACAGCGCCAAGGTAGGCGTCAAGCGGCGCAACTGCATCGGATTGATATACTGTTTCGCCTCCGACATATCGTCGACCTGCACCGTTGCTGTACGCATCGTCTCAGACGGCTGAAGCGCAGGCAGTTCGGTCGGCAAGGATGAGAAGATCACAGTGCTGCAGTTGCCTCCAAAGCCGAAAGCATTACTCAGCACATAGTGCAGAGGTCGCTCCACGGTATGCTGCACCGGTAGCGGCACACCTTCATCGGTATGCTCACAGCCCAACGAGGCAGGCACGAAGCCTTGCCGCAGGCACTGAACGGAGAACACTGCCTCGATAGCACCCGAGGCAGAGGTAGTATGACCGGTATAGGCTTTCGTTGATGAATAGAGCGGCAGGGTCGCACCAAACACCCGTTGGAAAGCCGCCATCTCGCTTGCGTCATTGTTAGGCGTAGCCGTTCCATGGGCATTGATATAATCGATCTTAGACGGCGCAATAGAAGCCAGAGCCTGCGTCATGGCTCTATAAGCACCTTCACCTTCCGGCGACGAAGCCGTCTGATGGTAAGCGTCGCATGCGTTGGCGTAACCAGCCAGATAGGCAAGGATAGTAGCACCTCTCGACAAGGCATGCTGCTCGGTCTCAAGCAACAAGTATGCCGCACCCTCACCTAAGTTGAGTCCTGCGCGGTCGGCTGAGAATGGACGGCATAACGCTTCGTCAACGATATGAAGCGACCGAAAACCCTCTAAGTGGAAACGAGTGAGGGCTTCCGTTCCGCCCACTAAGGCGTAATTGCACTGTCCGGCACGTAGTCGATTGGCTCCCGAGATCAGTGCGTTGAGGGCCGACGAGCAGGCCGTCGAGATAGTCACTGCCTCGCCCAGGCCTCCAAAGTAACGAGAGATATCCTCCGTAGAGGCATGCGCCTCGTGTTGCGCTGCCACCTCCCTACTCTGCCCTTGCAACCAAGCGGCATAGCACTGCTCCGTGAGGTCCATACCCCCAACAGTCGTACCATTGAAGAAAGCGATGTGCGAATAATCTCTCGGAGGTATCTTAGCAGAAGCCAACGCCTCCCGCGCAGCCCACATACCCAATAGAGCATTGCGAGGCAGAAGCCTATCGTGCACACCCAAAGCGGCAGCCAACTGATCATTGCTCTGCGGCACAACGCCCAAGGGCAACGAGTAGGTCGTCCCTGCAAGGGTATGCCCACGGCGCAAGCCCGTCTGCTCATGGCGCAGACTGTCTACCGAAGCACCGATTGCCACGGCAGAGATACTCCCTATGCCCGTAACGACAATGCGCATCTTAGTGGTTACTATGCTCTTCGATATACTTAGCCAAGGTGTTCACCGACTGAAAGATAACCTTACTCTCCTTTGGGTCGGAGATCTTGATACCGTAGTTCTTGTCAAGCATCACAATCAACTCAAGCGCATCAATGCTGTCCAGACCCAATCCGTCACCAAAGAGTGGCGCATCGTTGTCGATGTCCGCAGGGGTAAGGTCCGATAGATTGAGGGCTTCAATGATATCTTGCTTTAGTTGTACTTTATCATTCATATCTCTGTATTTTAAGTTTGCAAATAAAAGCATCTTTGTTCGGGCATTCTATCCAGCCTGCAAGAACCGAAGTCGTAGGCTTTACAATAGAAGTCTCGACCAACATATCGAGCGGACCTTCATTGTCAAGCAAGTAGAATGCTGTCTCGCCGTAATAGTGATTGCGGATGGCAATCTCCCCTGTCACAATATTGGGCAAGGTGTACACAAACAGTGCCGGACTCGGGTAATAGTTATCCGCATCGTTTATGGTATGGTTATAGTCTGTGTCGTCTTTCAAAGAGCCAGTCCTGTTGGCAAAGATGATAGCCCTATCCTCACGCTCAACGAAGCGGTTGCCTTCCTTATTGAGCAGCAGTTCCGATGCCACAAAGCCCAGGCGCGAGAGGGTATCCATCTTGAAGAACTTCGGATAGTCGCCCACATAGTTGCGGTACAGTTCCGTCAACAGAGCCTCGCCCGTGCTCTCCGTAGGCAGTGTCTCACCACATAGAGTCACCTGCGTGGGCGTGATGATAATATCGTAGAGCGTCGTCAACATAAACTCATAGCCAATGCAGCATTCGACCCACCGAAGCCCGATAACATCTTGATAAAAGTGCGACCAGCAATAGGTCGATTAGTGTTAGTTATATTGAGCGCCACCGATGTCCCTATCGTCTCGAAACCCCGACAAGCCGGCATCTGACCGTGCTCCAAAGCCTGCATCGCCATCACCGTCTCCAAGACTCCAGCGGCACCCAGCGTATGCCCGAAGTAGCCCTTCAACGCCATGATAGGTTTGTCCTGCAGACCCGCACGAAGCAGCGCCTTGGCCTCCATCTCATCGTTGTACAAAGTGGCGGTACCATGTACGCTCACCAAGGCGACATCCTCCTGCGGCACCACGCTCAGCACATCACGCAGGCAACGGTATGCGCCTTCGCCCGTACGAGACGGACCCGAGATATGATTCGCATCGTTGTGCATACTCCCTGTCTTCAATACCCAGCCGCTGTTGCCTTCGGTCAGCACCATTGCCGCACCTGCCTCGCCAAGGTTCAAACCCTTACGCACAGCGTCGAACGGTCGACACGGCTCCGACGAGATAGCCTTAAACGACGAGAAGCCCGAGACAATGAACGGACTCAGCACGTCTGCACCAATAACCACAGCAGTCTTATAACGCTTCGACTCAATCAGTCGCATACCCATCAGCAGCGCATTGACGCCCGAGATGCAGGCGTTCGACACGACTATGGGCGGGTTCGGGTTACTGAAATACGACAATACACGCTGCGCCGAACGAGGCAACGACACATCCATCTTGCCCAACTCGCCGATGTTCCCTTTCGTCGAGGAAAAGATAAACACCACACTCGGGTCGCAAGCCCGTATCTCAGTGTCTTTCAAGGCGTTGACTGCCGAAGAGATACAGAGCCGTTCAAAGGGAGTAAAACCATCCGTTTCGTGTTGCTGAAACATCGACAAGCACACCTCACCCGAGGGCGTCGCCACTGTCTTCAGTGCCGTATGCCCCTCCAAACAAGCCCGATAGTTATCCTTCGAGCCTTCAGCAATAGGCGATATGATACTATGTCCGCAGCAAACAACCATCCCCGACCTATGCCTTACTTCTTCTCTTTCCGTCCAAACAAAGAGAAATGCACATAACGCTTAGGATGGGCTTTGAGGTCCGTCAATAGGCTATCGGCACTCGCTACCGTCTGCGACAGCGAGACGTACAACTGCTTATCGTTGAGCAACATACCCACTGTGCCATCCGATGAGTTCGCCGACTGTATCAAACCGTTCAGTTCTGCCACCACACTATCAACCTGCTGCACCGTCTGAGCCACATCCACCTGCTTCAGATTGTCTGCAAAGAGGTTGATGTCGCCAACCGCATCCTTCGCCTCACTGATGATTACCGGCACATCACCACGCATCAGTCGCTTCAACTCCGCAGATGATGCCTGCAAGTCACCCGTCACCTTCTCAGCCTGAGCCAAGATGTTCTTAACATGGTCGCCATCCAATTGGTCAGATACTTGATTAACAAGCGAATCCACATGCTGTATCGTCTGCGTCAAGTCCGCCAACAGACCGTTCTGCAACTCGTCCACTAAGCCTGGGACAACTATCGTGGGCAGCGTGTCTCCCGATGCGAAAAGCGACTGGTTATCAGCCTCTTCGCCTACGGGTATATTCACCTGCAGAGCCGTCCCACCAAGCAGACCGTCAGCGATAAGCGCACAGTTCGATGTCTGCGGCACGGCGATATGTTTGTCAATCGAGAAAACAACCGTAAACGCTTGATCCTTAGTGAAGTCGTACACGATATGGTCCACCTGACCTACCTTATACCCACGCACATATACAGGCGCCTGCTCCGTCAGCCCATTGACATTATCATACACCGCATAGTAGGTGTGAGTGGGAGAGAATATGTTCACTCCCTTGAGGAAATTGAATCCAAAATAGAGAATAAAAACAGCGAGAACGGTCAATAGCCCGACCTTTATCTCTCGCGCGTATTTCTTTACTGCCATATTATTGCTTATTTGCGTTAGTTATCATCTTTACTGCGTCCTTCACAAGTATCTGCTTATCACCAAGAAAAGCGACCACAAAACAGTCCGAGAACTTAGCCGATACCTGCTTTCTCAGTGCCAATATCGCCTGATAATCGGTCTCCGACCCGTACATATACTTATAGTAACGCCCATCTCGTATGTATGTGCAGCCTTTCAGCCCCTTGAACGATGGGTCGTTCTTCTTGAGCGGAGCCGTCACGGAAAAGATCTGCACCTTGAACACCGGCACCGCTACACTGTCCTTCTGTGCAACTGTCTCCGTCGTGATAGTAACCTCCGTCTTATCCGCCTGCTTATCAGCCGCTTGCGTTGTCAATGTAGTATCCTGTACTGCCCCACCCGTACTGCGATTCTCCTTGCGCTCTAAAGCCGACTTATACGACACGAAAGCGTCAAAGATAGCCTTCGATATCTCTTGCTGACCCTTGCTCGACACGAGGTATTTCTCCTCCGCCTTGTTCGAGATAAAACCCATCTCAATAAGCACAGAGGGACATGCCGACTTGTGCAACACCCAGAAAGCGGCCTGTCGCACACCCCTGTCCGCACGGTGAAGCGTCACACTAAACTGCTGCTGTACGAGCGAAGCGAACTGAATACTCTTGTCTATATATTGGTCCTGCAAGAATTCAAACATGATATACGACTCCACCGAGTTAGGGTCAAAGCCCTGATACTTAGTCTGATAGTCATCTTCCAGCATCATCACCGAGTTCTCACGCATCGCAACATCCAAGTTGCTCTCAAGTTTATTGAGACCCAGCGTGAACGTCTCCGCACCGCACACGCTCTTGTTGTCCGCCGAGTTTGTATGGATGCAGATGAACAAGTCCGCATTGTGCTTATTCACAAAGTCCGCACGCTCTTGCAACGTCAAGAACACATCGGTCGAACGAGTCAACAGCACCTTGACGTCTGGGTAACGTTTCTGTATCAACTGCGCCACCTGCTTCGAAACCGACAGGTTCAATGTCTTTTCCTGAGCGATACTGCCCAAAGCACCTGGGTCGTGACCGCCGTGACCGGCATCGATCACCACCGTAAACGCGTACGACGACATTCCGCATAGCAACGCCATCGCCACACACATCGCCCGTAACACCCACGCTTTAAGCCTATTACAAGTCCCTATATTCATAAATTCCTTTCCCTTTTTCCGAACACAATCTGCCCTACCTTTTAGCCTGCAAAGATACATATATTTTCTTTTCCCGCCAAATCCACATAAAGATTATTCCCCACCCTCTCAAATTCCCCATCGCACCAACCTCCTCCACGCCCGTGACAAAATAGCAATGACTATGCTTCCACTATCCTCCCCGCCCTTTAGGGAAGGGCAAGGGGTAGGCTTCCACTTTCCACCCCGCCCTTTAGAGAGGGGCAGAGGGTAGGCTTCCACTATCCTCCCCGCCCTTTAGGGAAGGGCAAGGGGTAGGCTTCCACTATCCTCCCCGCCCTTTAGGGAAGGGCTATGGGTAGGCTTTTTGCCCCAAACCTGCCCCAAGGTTGTCTGCGGCCTATGACGAAACAAACACGGTACATACACGGTAGATACACGGTA
>CAVJQD010000016.1:0-27470 GCA_963651555.1 uncultured Clostridium sp.
GGATGAACATTTTCATTTCCCAAAAGCGGGTGCAAAGGTAGGGAGTTTTTCAATACGCTCCAAATGTTTTGGGCATTTTTTTGCAGAAAAATGTGAGATTTTTGCTAAGTGGTTGATTGTGTGAGTCGTGTATTTCGTAGTTTTCTTCGTCTTTGGGGGGCTGTCGGGTCTTTTTGAGTGTTTTCATTGCTCGGCGGAAGGGTGTTTTCTTTGCTTGGCGGGCTTTTTTGGGGGCTCCTTTGCACTGCGGGCTAGAAAAATGGAAGGAAATAGAGGAAAAAGGGGAGACAGGGGATGTTTCTTTAACGGACGGCTACGCCGAATTATCATGAATTGGTCATAAAAAAGGAAGACAGACCGCACTGCGTGCTAAAAGACAACTGACCGCTGCGCTGCCAGACGGGGTATGGTCTTATTGGATGCAGTCGAAAAAGCGTGGCATAAACTGACGGGTCTGGCGACCCGAACGACACGAGGGCGTGTCGTCTCCACAAGCATCGTTGCCACAAGCGTGGTATCTTTCCCGCGGGCGAGGGCGCCCACGTCCCCAGTGCAGGGTATAGTCAAACGGGTCTGGCGACCCGAACGACACGGGGGCGTGTCGTCTCCACAATCGCAGCATGGTATTTTTGCTCAGTCCACTGGACTTCACTCGCCCGAGCAGACTCTGTGCTTCGCACCTGCCTTCGCTTCAGGTCTCCACAATCGTAGTATCATTCCCGCGGGCGAGGGCGCCCGCGTCCCCAGTGCAGGGTATGGTCAAACGGGTCTGGCGACTCGAACGACACGGGGGCGTGTCGTCTCCACAATCGCAGTTTCTACACTGAAATAGTGGTTACCCTTTGAGGATAGTCACGAAATCTCTTGGGAGAAGGATAGTCACGAAGTCTCATGGGAAGAGGATAGTCACGAAGTCTCTTGGGAGAAGGACATTGGTGAGCGGTAAGGCTTCACGGAAGAGCGGGGCTATCTCGCTGGGACGGAAGCCAGCGATGCCACACGCTATGCGGGTCACGAGGAACTCCTGTTCGGGGTGTTGCGCTGCATAGGCGATGAACTCGTCGACATACCCTTTTATATAGTCCACGCCACCCTCCATCGTTGGAATAGCATAGCACTGACCCGTCATGCCAACACCTACACCCCACTCTGCGCCAAACTTCTGGTTTGCCACACGGGCTGCACCACCGCCGTGGCAGCCATGGATGTTACTGCCGAACACAAACACCTGATTGGGCTGCAAGTGGGTGATATGTTCTGGGGTGTATTGGCGGGTGTAAGATACTTGGGTTTCTCCTGCATTAGTAGCATTGTTCGTTTTCTCTGGCATAATTACCTCCTTATTTATATAATGTTATTTATTTGCGTTAAAGGTGACTTCACGGGCACAGATGTCGAGGAAGGGGCAATAGGACTTGCAATCGCCTTCTTTACACTGTGGGAAGTCGGTGGTGGTGAGGGCTTCCTGTATCTTATTGCCGATAAGAGTAGGAATACCTTTCTGCAATGGGGTGTCGGGACGCAATCGGTTGTAGTCAGCAATAGGTACACCCCCCATCGTCACGGCCGTGTTGTTGAGTTTCGACTGTGTGAAGAACAAGTGGGGTTGCAGGGGCTCTTTTGCGATACCTTTTTGCGCCACCGCCTCAGCATAGATAAGCGTTTGCAATACATAGTGCTGCGCAGGATCGGATACTAACTTATCCGATTTAATGTCCAGTTTATCCTTATTGTATCCACCGGTCTTGTAATCTACCACGCGCATTGTATTGTCACAAATATCCAGACGGTCGATGATACCACCGACTTGTATCTTAACCGTTGTGCCTTTATCGTCTATGTCTATGTCGGTATCGTAGTAGCCAGGGTGCTCAAGAGCCATTATCTGCAAGTCTTTTTTTGCATCCTCGATATCGTGTTGCAACACCTTATGCACAAGTTTCAATATCACAATATTCTCTGCAGTGTGTTCGTCGTACTTGTAGGAGGTGTTATTATCTGCATTCAGTTTGTCATAAGCCTTCTTTAATAACTGCGTTAGGTGTTCCTCATCGGCATCCACTTTGGCGAGGGCGACGGCATCGATCGGAACTTGAGAAACAACTTCTTTCGTGCAATGAAAATCACCTATGTAGACTTTCTCCATCACGGTATGTACTAATGTACCTATCTCGTTTGAGGCGAAGATGGTGTGTGTTTGGTTTGGGCTGCGGAGGCCTTCTACATACTGCAGGTAGAACTGTCGAGGGCACTGGATATAGGTGTTCAGGGCACTCGGCGAGAGGGTGAAGCGTTTGGGTTTATCCTTGGCGTTCGCACCGTTACCCTTTGCTTGTTCGTTATTCTCGTTGTTCTCTTTCTTTTCCTTATAATAGAGGTAACCGTCGGTGTGTACTTCGAGTTTGGAGAGGAGACTGTCTTCGGGTACGACCTCGATTGGTGCTGGTAGGTTAGTGCCTTCGGTGAGGACAGAGCGTTGGGTACTGAACTCGTTGCTGGTCATTATCTGCATGAGGAAGCGGGACATGGACTTTGCGCCTAACTGCGTCTGCGCATTGGAGAACACTGCCGTGATATGGTTAGCACGGTTGAACAGCCGGAAGAAGTTGTAGGCATAGACGGATGCTTCCTCCTCGCGCGTCTGCATGCGGAATATTTTGCGCAGGTAGTACGGTATGAACGAACTATCGTTGCTCTTGCGTGGCACGATACCTTCCTCGACATTGAGCAGCAGCAGGTTGTCGAAGTCGAGCGCACGGGTCTCGAGTACGCCCATCACTTGTATGTCGGTGATCGGTTCTCCATGGAAGGGCAACGAGACGCTCTCCATGGCACGGCGCACGATACTGCGTAGGAGCGTGAGAGACGGGATAAGGTCCTTGTACTCCTCTTTCTGCAGGACGATCTGCAACTGCGTGAGTTGCACTTGCACTTGATAGATCGACTCCTCGATGAGGAGGGTCTGCCATTGTTTTTTGTCGTGCTTTTCCGCTTGGTATTTCTTATCAGTCTTTTTCACCTCCTCCAATACTTGGCTCACGACATCGGCATAGGTCTCACCATCTTTGCGGTCGTTATCTTTATTGGACAGGTACTCGATGACCTCGGAGTAGATCTTCGTACTCGAGATAGGGAAGCCCTTGGTGATGTTGATATTCACGCCATCACCTAAGTTTGGCAGGGCATAGATGACGGGTTCGAGCATCTGCTCATCGCAAATCACGACGGCGGTGCGTTGTCCTGCATTATAGTTGTCGTGAAGCCACTCGTGTACATACTGTGCTTGGGCATTGGCAGAGGAAGCGGCTACGATGTTGACATTTTTCTGTGTCCACGACGAAGACTCAAAGCCTGTGGGCAATGGGAATTCCTGCATGTACTTCTCGATGAACGAGTAGGCTTTCTTGTTGGTTTGGAAGTCAGCCACATAGTCCCAATAAAAAAGTGTGTTGGGCTTCTCGTCCTTTATTTGGGCAAACAGTTCTTTCTCGACGGGCAGGAGGTAGTTGAAGCCGATGAAGGCGAACTGCTGGTTGTTGAACTCTTCGTAATAATCCTTTGCCTCGTTCCAATGACTTATCACCCAGCGTTTCTGCATGCCGCCGGTCACTTTATGGGCATCTTCCAACTCTTTATGGAACTCGTTGTAGATATTCTCCATGCACTTCCATATTGCCTCGTATTTCTTGCGGATAGAGTCGTCTTGTTCGGGGACATCGCCAGTATGGATAAGCGAAGTGAGTCGGTTGCGCACTTCCTCATCTATTGTCAACTTATCCAATTCCTTGGCTTGGATGGCGTTGGTAAAGAAATTGTGCAATTCCGTGGCGTTCTTGCTTGCCTCGCTGGAGTCGATATTATTGAAGTCGGCGAGGAGTTGTCGTCCCCAACTATAGAATACATCGAGGTTGAACGGTTTCACCTCGTCGTATTTCTTGCCTGGGTTTTTCTGCTCGAACTTCGTTCTCTCATCATCGTAGAACGTTTTCGTTTCCCTCTCGTAGATCTTGTAGAGTCGGAAGATGGCTTCCAGTTCCTCGATGGTGGAGTCGGGGCACAGGCTCGCAAAGAGGTCGGAGAGGGTTGTTATGTTCGGCAGGAGGATAGCCGGTTTGGTATTCTCTGGGTCTGGGTCTGGGTTTGGGTGTTGTATTTTTTTGAGTAGGTCTTTGAACACAACGCCTGCACGCCGTGAGGGGAAGACGAGTGTGAGGTCGTCCATATTGCTCCAGCCGTGTTTGCTGATGATGTCTTCTGCTACTTTATATAGAAATCCTTCTTGAATCATAATGTTACCTCCTTTAATGCTTCGTTTGTTTCTTTTTCTGCATACCATAGATAGCCTCGTACGGTGTTGTAGCCGAGTGCTTTCATGGCTTTCATGTATTCTTGTACTTGTTTGTTATATTCTGCTTTTTCCGTACCGAACTTATAGTCGAGTACGATAGCCTCTTTGTCTCGCACCATGACACGGTCGGGTCGGCGTTCTTCGCCTTTGACGATGATAGCCTGCTCGCGCAATAGTTTCCATGAGCCGTCGAACCACTCTGATAGTTGTGGTGTCTGCCAAATCTTGTCAATGTATTTTCTTGCTTGGGTCTTCTGTTCTTCGTTTTCAAAGACGCCTTTCTCGTAGGCGGATTGAACGACAGGTTCCACATCTTTTTGGCTCTTGATGCGCGAGAGCAGGTCGTGGCAGATGGTACCGAGTTCTTTTCGGTCTACGATCTCCTCGGCATTGTGTCCCATAGAGGCGTGCATCATGCCCTCTTGCGATTGGCGGAAGCGTACTTGACCGCTTTCGCCATGCAAGGTGGCTGCTATTGGGGAGGCTTGTTCGAAGCCGAAGGTGGACGTCTCGGAGGTTTTGGTTGGGCGGATGGTGAGAGTGCCGATTGTTATTTCAACCGGATCTGTAATCTTGTTCTCATTGAGATTTCTTTGCGCAGTTGCCATTACCCCATCTTCTAAATTCCACGCTTTTATCAAGAGATACCCTACATTATTCTTGTCCAGTCCGGTCACCTCACCATTATCATAGGTTATCTTTTCATTTACATAGACATACAAATTATCGGCAGCACGTGTGAGCGCCACATAGAGAAGGTTAAGGTTATCCACTATCTGCGCATTGCACTCCTCATTATAATACTCCGCATAGTCTTTCGTTTCTTTTGCCGTACTATTTATCTCTATCGGAATGTAGACATCCTTATCTATAGCACGTTTGCACCACATCTCACCCTTATTTTCCGTCAGTTTCCATGAGCAGAACGGTATGAATAGTGTCTTGCTCTCAAGCCCCTTGGAGGAGTGGACTGTCATGATCTGGATGGCATCGGTTTGTGCCGAAGGTATGGCTTTGTTGGACAAGAAGTCGGTCCAGTACTGCAAGAATTTCTGCAAATCCGATCCGTTCTCGGACACATAGGTGCGCACATTATCCAATAGGCAGTTTACGTAAGCGACATCCTCCACCATTAGTACCTCTTTATCTCCTTTAGGGAACAGCAGTTCCACTACTTTCTGCACCATCTCGTAGAGCGGCAGGCTTCTGTCAATCGGGTTTAACGCCTTACATATATCTTCCTGTTCGGTAGCCCTCTCGACAAAGTTTCCTGCCACAGGGTCTTTGCTTTCAATATAGCACAGGGCATTGATGATGGTCAGAACCGACTTCGATTGTTTCAGTACAAACGAGTCGCGTGAGACGAGGCGGGTTTTATTGAGTAGTTGGTAGTCACCTTTATGTTCTTGGAAATAGCGTGCTACATCCATTGCTTCATCATTCTTGCGCACAAGAATCATGATATCGGATGGGGCGATTCCCTCACCCATTATTTCCTCCATAGTGTTGAACATGTTTGCAAGGATAGCCTTTTTTGTATCCTTATCGGCACCCGGGCATACACTTAAATGGACATATCCTCCCGTGTGACTTTGACTGCGATATTCAGTCACATTAGTTCCGTCATATCCTTCGTCATAGATATTAGTAACGACACCTGCCACGGCAGGGTCTTGGGCAATCGACTTCATGGTCGCAAGGTTGAACTGCACCACTTTTTCTTGCGAACGGAAGTTACACTTTAAGGACTTCTGGTTGCAGTTTTTACCTATTTCTTTGTTTTGGGGCAACTCTGCCATGATATGCCAGTCACCATTACGCCAGCGGTAGATGCTCTGCTTGATATCGCCCACGATGAGGACCGTTTGGTCTTTGGTAGCCAGCACCTCCTGCAATAGTAAGAGGAACACTTGCCATTGCAGTTTGCTCGTGTCCTGGAACTCGTCAATCATGATATGGCTATAGCGGATACCGGCTTTCTCCAAGATAAAATCGGCATCGCCAGGTTTGAGGGCATTACTCAAGATAGAGGATGTCTCGGCGAGCAATATCTTGTTCTGCTCGTGCAGTGTCTCGTTGATGACATCCACGAGGGACTGCATAAGGCGCATATCGTTGAGGTACTTGAGGGTGAGTTTTGCTTGAAAATAGAGTCCTCTGCATACATGACATTGGTCTTGGAAAGCAATCAACGTTTGGCAAAGTGATGCTCCCAACGATTTATCCCACTTGCCATCTTGCAGTTTCTGCGCTTGGGGCTCTGTAAATCCCCTAAATATATTCTCAATCTTCTTCAATCTTTTGGGATTTTCGAATGACTGTTTTACATACTCCAATGCGGACAACACGGCTTTTCTATTCGTTGTTGTTTCTGGCAGGGCATCTATCTCCTTTTGTATCTTAGCATACAAACTACTCAGTTCCACGAACTCGTTAGCACTTTTCCACCCTGCAATCTTCTGACGGTAGGTCTCAATCTTAGCAGGGTCCATATCGATCTTGCCTTCGTTGGCAAAGACTTGTGCGGTTTCGCTATAGAGAATCTTAGCGGTTTTGATAAGGCTGCTACGGATATCCCAGTTCTGCTCATCGTCCATGCGGGCGGTGATATAGTCGGATATGATGTTGGCGGTGGAGCCTTGCATCCGTTCGCTGATAAGGCGGTCGACAGCCTCGGTGAAGAGTTTGTCTTGGTCGAGTTCGGGTGCGAAGCCGATGCGCTGGTTCAGCATCTGCGCCATACCGGAGAGCAGCGCCTGCAAGAACGAGTCGATGGTGCTGACATGGACGTTATCGTAGTCCGCCAGCATTTCTGTGAAGCATTTGCTGGCTAAGGCAAACAAGTCTACATCGGGCAACGCTGTATTCTTGCAGTTGGGCAGCATGAAGGACTTGGCTTTCTTAAAGAAATCGTTGGCGTTGCCTTTTGCGATGTCGTACAGGTAGCCCATGATACGGGTTTTCATCTCCTCGGTGGCCTTGTTGGTGAAGGTCACGGCAAGGATATTCTTGTAACTCACGCCACTAAGCAATAGACCGACATAGTAGGCAGCCAGCGTGAAGGTCTTTCCTGTTCCCGCCGAGGCGCTGTAGATGCTCAGGGGGTGTTGTAAATCTATTTCGTTCATATTCGTCATTTTATCTTCGTTGGTCATAAACACTCAGTAAAAAAAAATATCAACTCGTTATCGGCTGTTCTTTGGGAACAAATATTGTTCAAATATGCTCCATTAAAGGGTCATTAAACGGCAATGGGTTGCTGCGCGGTGGACTAATTGTCATAAAAACATCATCTATCGTACTAATCGCTGTGCAAACATAAGATAAATTTTTGAATTACGCAAATAAAATTGGATGTTTTTTTCGGGGGAAGGGAGTTTTTTTTTGTTTAGTGTTGAGTGTTGAGAGCAGTGGAGAGTTGGGAGTTGAGGGGGGGGGGGATGGATTATAGGGCGAATGGGGCTTATAGGGATGATAGGAGGGGCGGGATGATACGGACGGGTCTGGAGGCTCGGACGAGACGGGGGCGTTTCGACTCCACAAGCATCGTTGCCACAAGCGTGGTATCTTTCCCGCGGGCGAGGAGCCCGCGTCCCCAAGCACGGTATTGTCAAACGGGTCTAGCGACCCGAACGACACGGGGGCGGGGCAATTAACAATTAACAATTAACAATTAACAATTAACAGCAGAGCGGATACAATCGAGCCTTACGGCTCGAACGACACGAGGGCGTGTCGTCTCCACAATCGTGGCATCTTTCCCGCGGGCGAGGGCGCCCGCGTCCCCAAGCAGAGTATAATCGGACGGGGCTGGCGACCCGAACGACACGAGGGCGGGGCAATTAACAATTAACAATTAACAATTAACAATTAACAGCAGAGCGGATACAATCGAGCCAGGCGGCTCGGACGACACGGGGGCGTGTCGTCTCCACAATCGTCGTCTCCACAATCGTGGTATCTATACCGCGGGCGAGTCAGACACCCCACAAAGCAGGCTTTGCGTGGACCCCGTAAGCGCCCGCGTCCCCAGGCAGCGTATGCCAACCTATCCTAGGACTAAGTTAAACGTTGTGTCAACACGACCTAGGACTAAGACACAGAATCTGTCAACCTAATTTAGGATATGACAGTGGGTGAACGTTATTGATTTCATGTTATTGGTTGCACGTTGGTGATTCGCTGCGCGAACGTTAGTTTCTAGTGGACTCTAGTGGATTCTAGTGGATTATGGCGGAGTTTTTGGGCGTTAAGATTTCAGTGACTATTGTTAATAGTTTTAATGGCAAATTGGTGTTTTTTTTTGGTACGATGTGGGTTCGGTGTGGGTATTACGTGAAGCGCTGAATCTTCCGCTTATCCTCCGCTTATCCTCCGCTTATCCTCCGCTGATGTGTCGTACTTGACTCGAGGTTGGCTCGTGATATGTTCTATTAAGATTCTGGGTCGGCGGTTTTTATATTTGCAGAGAGTATGGAGATGAGGTGGCGGGGATAGGTACGATATTTGTAGAGGTCGGGGTAGTACCTTATTAATATAGCGATTATGAAGAAGATGCTTTCTGTTTTGGGTTTGGTGATGATGGCGGCAGTGTGCCACGCCGACGTGTTAATGGTGGAGGATTTTGACTATCCGATCGGGGACAAGATCACTTCGCATGGCTGGTATACCCAGTACGAGGGCGAGTCGCCTATCGGTGTGACCAACGGATTGTCGGTGGGGAACTACGCTCAGTCGGGCATTGGGAATGCAGCGCTGATCGATTGTCTGACGTCGACCGCACAGCCACATAAGGCGTTTGCCGAGGTGCGCGAGGGCGATGTGTACGTGGCTTTCATGCTGCTGCCAGCGTTGAATAGCAAGGACGGGTACTTCTTTGCGCTGCGTGATTCGGTCAGCGAGACGAGTTTTAACTATTTGGCGCGGGTGTTCGTCAGTGCGAAGAACCAGATCGGGCTTTGCGTGGGCAAGGGCAGCACGAAGGTGTATTCCACGGAGGTCATGGATGCGTCGACCACGTATCTGGTGGTGGTTAAGTATTCGATTGTGAACGGAAGCAACAACGATGCGGTGTCGGTATATCTGCAGACCGATGCGTTGGCGGAAGAGCCCGATGAGCCGACGGTGGGGCCACTGCGAGATAGCGCCATCGACGATATTTATCCTCGTAACATCGTGCTTCGTGGGTATGACGCCAATAGTTGGTTGGTGGTGGATGGTATCCGAGTGGCAACGACTTGGCAGGAGGCTGTGCTGCGGAAGAGTGCGGCGGCGGTGGATCAGCCTGTGCAAGAGGATGCAGAGCAGGACGCTTGGCTTTATAACTGCCTGGGGACCTGCATCGGGCGGTATAGCGAGGCGCTGCTGCAAGCACAGGTGCGTGGCATGTATATCGTCAAGTCGGGTAACAGTTCCCGCAAGGTGTTGCGCTGAAAAAGGAACGGGAGCAACCATGAGGTCGTTCCCGTTCCATTATACGAAGGCCGCTATTAGCCTATGAGTTTCTTGTAACCTTCTGCGTCAAGCAGGTTATCGAGTTCGGCAAGGTTCTCGGGTTTGACTTTGATCATCCAGCCTTTGCCGTAAGGGTCGTTATTGACCAGTTCCGGCTGAACATCTAAGTCCTCATTGAGTTCCAACACCTCTCCCGTGACGGGCATATTGAGGTCCGACACGGTCTTGACAGCCTCCACAGAACCAAAGACCTCGCCTTGGGCGATAGTCTCACCTACTGTCTGTACATCTACAAAGACAATCTCACCGAGTTCCTCCTGTGCATAGTCGGTGATGCCAACGTAGGCGATGTCACCCTCTACACGGATCCACTCGTGCTCCTTGGTGTAATGCAGGTTTTCTGGTATATTTGCCATGATAGTTGATGTGTTATTCTAACGAAAAAGAGACTGCCACAAGATGATACATCTATGGGCAATCTCTTTTGTCAATCGCTTAAAGGATTAGAGCTTCTCAGCAAGAGCCTTGCCTGCTTTGAACTTAACAACCTTCTTTGCAGCAATCTTGATAGCCTTGCCAGTGTGAGGGTTAACACCATTACGCTCAGCACGCTCTGCAATAGAGAATGTACCGAAACCAATCAATTGAACGCTTTCGCCTTTTACGAGAGCCTCAGACACAGCCTTAACACCAGCCTCAACAGCCTTTTGAGCAGCAACCTTAGAGATACCTGCTTCTGCTGCAACAGCAGCAACTAATTCTACTTTGTTCATAGTAACAGTATTAATTAAACGTTTAATAATCGTCTCGATATGCATTGCATCCGAAACCGTGTGCAAATGTAGAATATACTTTTCAATCCACCAAATATTTATATAAAAAAATGCATTTATGACCAATAAATCGCACAAAAAGATGTGTGGCAAGGTTTTTGCCGAAAGATATTTGCATAAATTTACGTACTTTTGCTGCTGCAAAAGTGTGCCTACTATATATACGGTGCCTAATATAAACTATGGATTACGAGAATAACAGAAGCGGTTTGTTTGGCGGTTTGCCTACCGTAACGAAGAATATCATTATCATTAACTTTATCTGTTGGTTGGCAGATAAGGTCTTGTCGAGCCAGATTGGCATACCGATGAGCAACATCTTCGGTCTGAACTATATATGCTCCTCATCGTTTCACATCTGGCAACCCTTCACCTACATGTTCATGCATGCAGGGTTCGACCATATCGCCTTCAACATGCTCTCGCTACTGTTCTTTGGTATCGCTTTGGAACGCACTTGGGGTAGCCGCCGATTCCTTACCTATTATCTAGTCTCGGGCGTTGGTGCCGCTATCGTACAAGAGATAGTGTGGTTCTGCATGTATGGCGTTATCGATTACCCTGCCGTCACGATAGGTGCCAGTGGCGCGGTGTTCGGCATCCTCTTCGCCTTCGCATGGCTCTTCCCTGACGAACGCATCTTCTTTCTGTTTATCCCTATACCTATCCGTGCGCGTATCTTCGTGGGTATCTATGCCTTATGCGAGTTATTCCTTGGCATATCCGGCACCGGCGATAACATTGCCCACTTCGCTCACTTAGGCGGACTACTCTTTGGTTGGTTGCTTATCTTATGGTGGCGACACAAAGGCGATTACGGCTTCGAGAAGACACCTTCCAACTCGCGACTACTACAGTGGTGGGACAATCTGCGGGAGCGATTCCGTAGACAGAAGAAAGAAGAGAGCAAGACACGCTATCATTATCAAGACCCTATCAACACCAATGATAGTAGCAATGCCGACCACGATAAAGAGATCGACCGTATCCTAGACAAGGTAAAGCGTTCCGGATATGGCAGTTTGACGGAGGAAGAGAAGAAAACTCTCTTCGGGAAATGATGCAGAAGATACTTCGTCTACTTGCTCGGACCGCCAACATAGCACTGAACATCCTCTTCGTTGTCCTACTGCTGCTTGCCGATATCTGCCCTTACATCAACCCCACACAGTGGGTACTGCCTTCCATGCTCGGACTCCTCTTCGAGTGGCTCTTACTGATCAACCTATTTTTCGCTATCGGTTGGCTCTTCACACATCATAAACTGAGGAGCATCTTCTCAGCCGTAGCCTTACTTTGCTCCGTGGCATCTATGTCGTACACCTTTGCTATACCCCATGTACCAAACAAGCAGTTCGAACATACCATCTCGGTCGTATCATACAACACCCAGCGCCTCGACGACTCAAAGAAAGCCGAACAGAATAGAATTCTACATTATATAAAAGAGACCGACGCCGATGTCGTGTGCCTGCAGGAGTTTGAGACACGCAAGACGTCAAAGGAACTGACCCTGCAGGAAGTGAAAGACTACCTGAACTATCCCTATTCCTACATCGACTTTAAGTTATACAAAGGTCAACGGCAATACGGCATTGCCGTGTTCTCTAAGTATCCGTTACTCAATAAACAGGAACTGGCATTCGACTCGAAGACGAACATCTCGGCACGGTGCGACATAGTGGTCGGCGAAGACACCATGCGTCTGTTCAATAACCACCTACAGTCTGTCCGTTTCGATAACAACGACATGGCACTACTGAGCGAATTCGCCGATAGCAATGATAATATGAAGAAGTCGGCAAGCACCGTATGGCACAAACTGAGTAGAGCCTACCCTCAACGCATTCAGCAGATGAACTGCCTATGCAACGAGATACAACAGTCGCCCTACCCCGTAATCCTTTGCGGCGACTTCAACGAAGTTCCCGTATCGTATATCTATCGCCATATCGCATGCTCCCTTAAAGACGCCTTCCTGCAAAGCGGCGGAATCGGATTGGGACACTCTTTCTGCAAGAGTATCTTCGGTATCCGTATCGATTATATCCTTTATAGTCCGCAACTCTCGTCCGCAGACTTCAAGATCGACCGCCTATCCTACTCCGACCACTACCCCGTCCGCTGCAAGATAAAATGGTGAAGGCATCGCCATTCGTTCATCATTTCTCGCTCACCGTGCAAGCCTTTCCCGAAATGTAAAAGCCACCCTCCTCATATCTTAAAGAAACATAGTAGTATGTCTTATGCATACTTTATCGAAGGGATATCGAAGGGATAACGAAGGGATAGGCTAAGGTTAGGTCACTCAACAATACCCTCATTCTACCCTAAAAACACCTTTTAACACACAAAAACATTAACAATCACCACCAAAACATTAACGCCAAACTCTCCATCAACAAACATGCCACAACCGACATACGCCCCCTCAACTCCTCAGCCTTTATAACCAATTAAACTTCTCCTAAACCATAAACGAATTAACCAATAAACAACCTTCAACCCATTAAACAACATGTAAACCAATTGACGCATAAACCAATAAACATCCCTCAACCATAAACCAATAAACTAATAAACCCATAAACCAAAACTTGCCTATCCGCAAATAATCCACTACCTTTGCCTGCGCAAACAATGGTGATCATTCGTCCCGTACATACCAAGACCCTCCTCCTACTGGCAGTCCTCCTCGTCAGCACCATCGCCTATGCCAGAAACATCTCCGGCACTGTGGTCGACGAGAACGGCAGTCCCCTCGTCGGAGCAAACATCTACTGGGCGCAGACCACCGTCGGCACCACCACCGACATCGACGGTCACTTCACACTAAGCACACAGAAAAACGCCAAACACCTTGTCGCAAGTTACTTAGGCTATCACAATGACACCACAGAAGTGACCTATTCCACCACTTCTATCACGATCGTTCTGATACCCAACCTCATCCTCGACGAGGTAAGTATCACAGAAAGGCGTATGGCTGTCCTACGCTCACGAAACACTGCCATCGCCACAGAGACGCTCACCGGCGACGAACTCGTCAAAGCAGCTTGCTGCAACCTCAGCGAGAGCTTCGAGACCAACGCATCGGTAGATGTCACCTTCTCCGATGCAGCCACTGGCGCCAAGCAGATACGCCTCCTCGGACTGTCCGGCAATTATATCCAACTCCTCACCGAGAACACCCCCAGCATCCGAGGACTCTCGCAGTCGTTTGGGTTAGAGTATATCCCAGGACCATGGATGGAGGCTATCCAGATAAGTAAAGGCACATCGTCCGTGGTCAATGGATACGAAGCCATCGCAGGGCAGATCAATGTAGAACTACTCAAGCCCAAGAAACAAGACCCCATAGCGGTGAACCTATACCTCAGTTCCGAACTAATGGCGGAACTAAACCTGATGGGCGGATGGCGACTCAACGATAAGGTATCAACAGGCGTCCTGCTAAATGCAAGGGACATGGATCTTGCAATGGATAAGAACAAAGATGGCTTTCTCGATGCACCCAAGACACGACACCTAAATATACAGAACCGTTGGTTCATACAGTCGCACGGTTATACCGGGCAAGTGCTCGTACGCGCGCTCTACGACCAACGTCTTGGCGGGCAACTATCCGAGCAATACCTCATCGACCTCCGTACACGACGGATTGACGGATTTCTCAAGAACGGATATGTGTTCGATGCCGACCTCAACCGGTCAATAGGTATCATCACCGCCGCATCATACCACAACCAAACGAACACCTACGGTAGCCGACTGTGGAACGCCACTCAGACCAATGCCTATCTCAATGCTATCTTCCAAACCGAGTTCGACGACGATGCACGAGACCTATCCGACAGTCATACCCACAAACTGGTAACCGGACTGTCTGTCAATTACGACCGATACAACGAGGCTTACCAACACATCTTCTCAAACAAAGAACAAGAACAGCGTCTATCAAACGAAGTGACACCAGGCATCTTCGCTGAGTATACCTATACATATAAGGACAAACTCACACTCTTAGTCGGACTGCGCGAGGACTATTCGACGCACTATGGTTTCTTCACCACGCCACGAATGAATATCCGCTATGCACCCTTCTCATGGTGGACCTTACGAGCCTCAGCAGGCATGGGATACCGAACGCCAAACGGGATTGCCGACAATGCCTCCTATCTGCCATCCAACAGGCAATACACCCTATCCTCCACGCTATCGCAAGAGAAAGCACTCAATGTAGGAGCAACAACCGCATTCTATATACCCATTGGCAAC
Organism: uncultured Clostridium sp.; assembly: GCA_963651555.1. Taxonomy (GTDB): domain Bacteria; phylum Bacteroidota; class Bacteroidia; order Bacteroidales; family Paludibacteraceae; genus Colicola. Next base: position 14,914 of record CAVJQD010000016.1, read on the forward strand.
CAAGAACTAACACTATCTGCCGAGTACTACTACATCCGTTTCTTAGACGGAGTGATAGCCGACCTCGATGCCGACATACACGGAGTACAACTGATCAACATGTCGCAGACCCCAGGTGCCGAATGGTACTCGCACACTTGGCAAGCCGAAGCATCCATGGAGATACTGAGAGGATGGACCACCACACTTGCGTTCCGATATATGGATGTGAAACAGACCACTACCAACCCCACCATTGGCGAACTCCTACTGCAAGATAAGGTACTACAAAACAAGTTCAAAGGGCTGATAACCATGAGTTACCAGACTCCACTTAAGACATGGCAGTTCGATATAACCGCCCAGTTCAATGGATACGGACGAATGCCTATCGGCTTCAGTATCCCTTCCAACAGCAAGCAGTACTACACGCAAGACGGTGTAGTGTACCACAAATGGTATCCGCAGTTATTGGGACAGATAACCAAGTACTGGCGCAGTTGCTCACTCTATCTGGGCGCAGAGAACATGACCAACTTCACGCAAGACAACCCTATCGTCAGTGCCGTCGACCCGACACTACCCGACTTCGACGGTTCAATGGTATGGGCACCTATACAAGGATGGAAAATATATATCGGCTTCCGATGGAGCCTTAATAAATAACAAACAATGAAAAAGGTATTATTTATTCTCTTGGCGCTATGCACCATCTTGCCTATCGAGGCAAAAACAAACAAACAGACTGTCACACTCTATTGCGACATCCGCTGCCAAGCATGCTGCGACAAAGTAATGAAGACCATTGCTTTCGAGAAAGGCGTAAAGGATATCCAATTCAACCTCAAAGAGCAGGCTGTTATGGTCACCTACGACCCCGAAAAAACCGATGTCCCTACTCTGCAAAAAGCTTTTGCTAAGATGGGTAAACCCGCAACAACAACCAAGCCAACAAAGAAAACCGACACTAAGAGCAGTTGTTCAACAACAACCGAAAAGAAGTAGACTACTTCGTCGACGAAGTGATAACCTTATCCAAAGGCGTATCGTGACGGTCGTGAGGTAACTTGCTCTTCAACTGAAAGTGATACCCCACACCAATCTTCTGCGTGTGCGAGTATCGCTTTAAGAAACGGTCATAGTAACCGCCACCACGACCCATGCGATTGCCCGCATTGTCGAAAGCTACACCTGGCACAATGATAAGGTCTATCTCACCTTTATAAGCAGGCGTCGTTGGTATCGGCACACCAAACTTACCCTTTGTGATAGCCTCTTCCCCTTGATAGGTACGCACCTCCAAAGAACGCCTATGCGCTACAGGCAAAAGAAAAGTCTTCCCCGGCGACTGCTCCACAAGCGGCAACAAATCGACCTCGTTGTGAATAGGATAGTATATCATCACCCTATTAGCACGCTGGTATTCGGGCAACGCAAGTATCTGCTCCACAATCTCTTGGGAACATACAGTCACATCCTCCGAACGCATGATACGACGCTTTTGGGCCAACGATGCACGCAGCTCGTCTTTCTCTCGCTGCTTCGCACGGAAGAGCTTGTTGTATAGTTGAAAAAACAAGTTCATATAAACAGGAAACATAGTTCAGGCTGCAAAATTAGTACATTATTTGCATATTTACAAAAATGGCACTACTTTTGCACGGACACTACGTAGTTATGAAGACAAAGACTCTTATCCTATTAGGCACTATCGCCACACTATGCGCTTGCAACTCCTCGTCAAGTAGCACCGCCGACACCGTTTCATCCGATGCAACGGTCAAATCTCTCACCTTCGTATCCAATAGCGACTATCCTACTCTCTCCTCCACTGTCTTTACCGTGGAAGACCGATTAGATACCGGACTCATATATAATGTCGACTCTATCCAATATGGAGTACCCATCGATAGCGTCGTACCCTCGTTCCGATTCAATGCCACACCTGGTGCGGTGGTCGTCTATACCCCGAACGACACCATCACATTGTCAGGCTCCGACACAGTCGACTTCTCCGTACGACCAGTCTATCTGCATGTCATTGCTTCCGACTATGTGTCCGAGAAGTGGTACGAGATACAAGTCAATGTCCACCATGTCGACCCCGACCTTTATGCTTGGACTGAGGTACAACAAGCCGTCTTCCCCGCTGCAGGCACCGAACAAAAGATGGTCTTCCACGATGGCGCACTGAAATGGTATGTGAACAATGGCTATCAAAACAGCCTATATGTCTCAACCGACGAAGGTCGTAACTGGGAAGAAAAAACGGTCAACGGACTACCCTCCAACTGCCGTGTGCGAAACATCTTAGTAAACATCGACAACCTGTTCTATTGTCAAGACGACAATATCTATATATCTAACGATGGCTTGACATGGACCGCCAACGACCATAGTGCCGACGCCTTCCGCTTCGTAAACATGCTTTGCGCTTTCAACGACAGTGTCTGGGCTATTGTGCAACAACGCTCCGACAGTGCCTACCACTTCGCTGTCTCTTACGATGGCGCAACGTGGACGCAACAAAGCAAACTGCCTAACGACTTCCCAATAAGCGACTTCGCTGTCGCCAACTTCTACTCCGAGACAGGTCGCGAACGAGTCATGGTCGTAGGAGGCTACACCGCCCAAGGCGAGATGCTAAACACACGATGGAACATAGAATGCACGCCCGCAGGCACATACCGATGGCTCAATTTCTCTATCGAACAACCATCTTTCAGTTCCCTTGCCGGCATATCAGTTATTTGGTACAACAACCAGTTCTTCCTATTTGGCGGAACAACCACCGATAACGCACTCAGCGAATACACTATCTTAGAGTCTACCAACGAAGGTATGCACTGGTCCGTACCCGACTCTGCCCACAACTGCCTACCTGCGACCTATCAACCTCGCACCAAACAATCAGTAGTGGTCGATGGTAACTTCAATATTTATGTTGCAGGAGGACAATCTCGAACCGAAGTATTCTCCGATGTTTATGTAGGACGACTGAACAGCATCGATTGGTAAAACCATGAAGAAACTGCTCACACTCTTATCCGCTCTCCTCATATTAGCCACGCTCTCCGCTTCAGAGTATGTCTACGATTCACACGGCAACCTCGTCTATCGTGTCGACGGAAAATATGTCTACGATAGTCATGGCAGCATGGTCGTGAAAACCGATGGAAATTATATCTACAATGGACACGGCAACCTTCTCGCCCGATTTAAGGACGAATATATCTATAACGGACATGGAGAACTTATATGCCGCATCAATGGCAAGTATATATACGATTCACATGGCAGCAGTCTCGGCCGTATCGACGATAACTACCTTTATAATAGCCATGGCGAACTCATAGCACGCATCAACGGAATCATTCCCAAACGGCTACTGGTGCTACTCTGCTACTTGATGTAACAAAAAAAATTACCTTATCCTTGCACAGCAAAAAAAAAAGTCATACCTTTGCAGCCCGTTATTCGGAATAGAATAGATTTATAGGAACAACCTCTTCGAGAGAAGAGAATAAGGAATAGATTATGAAAAGAACATTTCAACCGTCACAACGTAAAAGACGTAACAAACACGGATTTCGTGAGAGAATGGCAACTGCGAATGGTCGCCGAGTATTAGCTGCACGCCGAGCTAAAGGTCGCTCTAAACTGACTGTAGCCGACGAAGGACGACACAAATATTAATCTCACAGAATACAGGAAAGAGGAACTTTCGATTACTACCTCTTCCTACTGTACATCTTTAAGAACGGGAAAAGAGAGTAATCTCCTTTCCCTTGTTTTGCTTGATTATTGTCTGATTATTGGTTAATTATTGGCTTACTTATAACGTTATGGAAACAACAAGACAACAGAAAATAGCACGACTCCTACAGAAAGACCTTAGCGACATCTTCCTACAGTATGCCCACCACTTCAAAGGAGTCCTCATATCCGTCAGCGAAGTGCGAGTATCATCCGACCTTAGCATTGCGCATGTATACCTTAGCATCTTCCCATCCGCACAACAAGGCGAAGTAATGACCCAGATTGAGACAGATAAGCGACAGATACGCGGTGAGATGGGAAACCTCGAACGACACCAACTGCGTATCATACCAGAACTATCGTTCCATATTGACGAGACGCTCGACAAGATGTCGCATATCGATGAACTACTCAAACACTAAAGGGATGTCTTTCCCTCTGCGCATAGCATGGAGATATTTGTTCGCTAAGAAAAGGCACAATGCCATCAACATTATCTCTGCCATCAGCACCGCTGGTGTTTGCGTAGTATCTGCCGCCCTTATCTGTGTCCTTTCCGTCATGAACGGATTCGGTGACATTGTCGAAAAGATGTTCTCTGCCTTCGATGCCGAACTCCGTATCGTACCCACTAACGGGAAGACCTTTCTCGATAACACACCCGAGTTCGAACAAGTCAAAAGCCTACCTTATATCATGGTGTTCAGTGAGACTATCGAAGAGATGGCACTCATCGACTATTCACAAAAGCAACTGCCTGCCCAACTGAAAGGGGTCGACGACAACTTCGAACAACTAACCGACATCGACTCTATCATCACCGATGGCTACTTCTCCGTATGCGATTACTACGACGATGGAGTACACCTCACGCGTAGCTTCGAACGCTGTGTGCTTGGGCGTGGCTTGGCTGCCCAACTGGGTATCAATGCACACTTCGTCTCGGGACTCAAGATATACGCTCCCCAACGATACGAGAAGGTCAACCTTATACGACCCGATATGAGCCTCAATAAGTCAGGTGCCTTCATCGCAGGTGTCTTTGCCGTCAACCAAACCAAGTACGACGACAACCTCATGCTCGTCTCGCTCCCGCTCGCACGCTCACTATTCGAATACAGCGACAACGAAGTATCCGCCATCGAACTACGCCTACAAGAGGGCACATCCATCCGCTCCGCTAAACGCGAGATAAGCCATATTCTTGGCTCCGACTACCAAGTGCTCGACCGATACGAACAACAAGAAGACTTCTACCATATATTCAAGGTAGAACGCATGCTCACAATCCTACTCTTAGTCTTCATACTCATCATCGCTTGCTTCAACGTCATCGGTTCGCTCTCTATGTTAATGATTGATAAAAAAGAAGACGCCCAAGTCCTTCACAATCTTGGAGCCAACACGCAGCAGATACAACGCATCTTCCTTTACGAAGGATGGCTCATCTCTCTCTTAGGTGCAGTCCTAGGCATCGTCCTTGGTCTCATTCTCTGTCTCCTGCAAGAGCGATATGGGTTGCTCAAACTGGGCGATGGCATGACCTATGTCATCAGTGCCTACCCCGTACAAGTGCAAGCACCCGACATCCTACTTGTCTTCGCCATCGTAGTCCTACTCGGTTTCGTTGCCGCATGGTACCCAAGCCGACAGATAAACAAACACTTCCAATCATGAAACGATACCTCTACCTAATCCCCATCCTACTTCTCTGCTTCACACAGTGCAAAGAGACCGTTACCAATACCGCCTCCAAGCAAGAGACTTTCTACGACAAAGGACAAGCCGTCTTTTATGGTGACTATTACCAAGCCGAAGGCATACAACATAATGTCCTATCCCTCGATATCTATAGCCCCAACCTTTCCCTCGACTCAACCAACCACATCGTGGGCACTGGCGTAAACATCTACCTATCCGATATATTCCTACCCACAACCGACACCTTCCTCGTCGCTACCACCTACACAGCCGACACCACTACGGCAGACTACACTTTCCTACCTGGCATGAACTACGACGGGCAGATAAGCGGTGCCTACATACTCAACATAACCGACGGCTCCTTAGTCAGTGCCGAACTGTTCCAAGAGGGCACCTTTAACCTCACGCAGAAAGGCGATAGCATATTCATTGAGTTCCTGCTCACCAAGGAAAGCGGAAAGAAATACGCTGCCGAGTTCCGTGGCGTCTTACCCTATTACGATGGACGATAACAGTCTAACCCCATGGATACACTCGACAAGAACACATATAAAGCCTACCACACCTACCTCAAACTCGAGAAATCCCTTTCTGAGAACACCGTCTTGGCGTACGAACAAGACCTCGATAAACTTGTCTTCTATTTCAGTACCCTTGGCAAATCGCCTGTCAACGCTACCTTCGACGACCTGCAAGAGTTTGTCTACCAACAGATGAAAGGTGTGCAAAGCGCACGCTCACAAGCACGCATCATTTCCGGTATCCGGTCCTTCTACCACTTTCTCGTCTACTCAAAGCGAATAGAGGACGACCCTTCCGAACTCCTGTCGCAACCTAAACTCGATATGCACCTACCCAATGTCTTGACGGTAGAAGAGATCGACTCTATGATTGCCGCTATCGACCTCAGCCAAAACGAAGGGCAACGCAATCGCGCCATCATTGAGATGCTCTACGGATCAGGACTGCGCGTATCCGAACTCGTCAACCTCAAACTGTCTAACATATTCCTCAACGAAGAGTATATGCTCGTCGAGGGCAAAGGTAGCAAGCAACGACTCGTACCCCTCTCGAAAGAATCCATCACGCAGTTCCAACTATGGCTCATCGACCGCAATAGTTGGGACGTGAAACCCGAGTACACAGACTGCGCCTTTGTCAATCGCTACGGACGGCAACTCACTCGCGCAATGATATTCACCATCATACGACGCCTCGCCGCTGCCGCAGGCATTACGAAGACCATCTCCCCCCATACCCTACGACACAGTTTTGCTACGCATCTCCTGCAGAACGGCGCCGACCTGCGTATCATTCAGCAACTCCTCGGACACGAGAATATCACCACCACCGAGATATATACTCATATCGATATACAAGACCTGCGACAAGCTATCTTGAAGTATCACCCCGCAAACCAACGACATTGAAACCCCTACGATGGCTCCATACTATCCTATTCCTACTCCTCGCCCTCTCATCCCTTAGGGCTGAAACTATCATAGTAGGAGAAGTCGTCGACGCTCTCTCAGGCGCACCCATACCCAATGTCAGCATCTATTATCGTGGAACGCGCATCGGATGCACCTCCAACGATGAAGGACTGTTCATGCTCCGTGCCAATATCGACCGCAAACGAACACTCATCGTCTCCGCTGTCGGATACAAGACACAGCACTACACCATCGAACCCGAACAGTACCTCGGCGTCAACATAGCCTTAGAGGAAAAGACTACCCAACTAACCGATGTCTTTGTCGTACCCAAAAGCAACCCCGCCCTGCCCCTCATGGAGAAAGTGCGCCTTGCAAGAACTACCAACGACATCACCCGCAACGCACAGATAACCTACCCTCTCCAGTCGCAGAAGCAACTGTTCATAAGCCAGATCAATAGCCGACACCTACAACGACACCTATGGAAAAGCCTACAATCGGGTATGATCACGCTCGACTCCTCCTACCTCCTGCCTCTCTATACCGCTACACAACAATGGCAGAAGCAAGGCAATAACCTCACCCCACTCACACCCCCACAAGAGCACTACGCCATGCTCACCTCATCCGACTACTCCCTTCTGCTCTCCGAGCAGGAAACGCCCTATAACTTCTACAACAACACCATCTCAGTCTACGGCAAGAGCCTCCTCAGTCCACTCGCATCCTCAGGCTCTCAGTACTACAACTACTACCTTGCCGACAGCCTAACAACCGACTCCTGCAAGCTCTATTGCATACACTTTCGCAGTAAGAACACCTTCCAACCGACCTTCAATGGACAGATGTACATCGACTCCTCCGACTATTCCCTGCGCGCCATCGAGGTATCCGTCCCGCGAGAAGTCAACATCAACTACCTATCCTCACTACAGATAACGCAGACCTACGCACCAAACCATATCCTACAATCCGAAAACCTCGCCTTAGTGCTCGACTTTGCAGTCAAGTCCGATAGCTCACACATATTCCCATCTGCCCTAATCATGCGGCAACTCTCGGTCAACCCTCAACCCATCTCCGCCACACCCACCCTCACACCTGCCGAAACCGTCCCCGATACCCTCATCCGTCTTGCCATTGACTCCCTGCAAAACACGCCTATCATGCGAGTCGCCACATGGGTAGCACACATCATCAACACTGGCTACATACACACCGGAACGCCTATCGATATCGGAGACATCACCGAACTCGTCCGATACCGACGCAATGAAGGCCTGCACCTCGGGCTACCATTACGAACCAATGAGCAACTCTCAAAGTACGTCTCCCTCGGCGGCTACCTCGCCTATGGCTTCCACGACCGTGCTTGGAAAGGTAGCGGACGCATACAGTTCGCCCTACCTACCGAACGACGACACACACTCAGCGCCAGCTACGAGGACCACTACGCGTGGAGCGAAGTCGACTACTCCGACCAGTGGCTGCGAGAAAACTCTATCGGATTCAGAGCAATGGGCTTCACCACTGCTATCTTCAACTCACTCTACACCAACGCTTCAGCCACCAACACCGCACTCCGACAGCGAGAATGGCATGTCTGGACCGAGAACGATTGGACCGAGCACCTCGAGACCTACCTCGATGCACGATACGGGCGGATGGGCTACGGCGATGCTGCCGTCGACTATTACCTACAGCCCTCCTACCGCTACGCCTCCTTCGTCGCTACCTTCCGCCTCGGATGGCACGAGCGCAAGGTCGACTACTACTTCAAACGCATACACGTCCACAGTAACTTCCCCGTAGTCTACCTATCGGGAGAGCTCGGAAGCTACCAGACCGACGCCATGCAACAGTACGGACTCTACGGCCGCCTCACCGCCTCCGTCGCGCAATACATCGACCTTGGTATATGGGGCAACCTCAACTATGCCGTCCAAGCTGGCATCGTCCTCGGCTCCGTGCCATACCCTCTCCTCAAGACCTTCAATGGCAACCAGACCTACACCTACGACCCCTACCGATTTACACTGATGAATCAGTGGCAGTACGCCGCTGACCGATACATCCTTTTGCACGCCAACTGGGACATGAACGGCATACTCTTCAACCGCATACCAGGAATCCGATACCTACGCTTGCACGAACTCATCGAACTCAAAGTGGCGTATGGCGCACTCAATCAGCGACATAATTCGATTCTATCCCTACCCAACAACATGCAGAGTCTGAACATTCCATATATCGAAGTCGGACTCGGCATCGGCAATATCCTACGCGTCGGCGAACTCTATGCCGTCGGTCGACTCACGCATTGGTCGGACCATTCGTCACCCTTCTGGGGAATACGCTTCCGACTCCACATCAATCCCTGACCCTTCCAACAACCCTTTCCGACAGCCAAAGAACTCCTTTGCCTGTTAACACGCAGTACAATCCGGCATCCAAAGAGGTCTTGTGCCCGATAGCACACAGTGCAATCAGACATCAAAAGCAGTTCTTTAGCGAAGCAATCCGACATCTTTCAGCACGAAGTGCGATCCGCCCTCAAAGCACTCCGCCAGCGATAGCGCTCCACCCTCGCAGCACTCTCAAATGTAAAAACCTACAACCCCGAATCTTAATAGAATATATCACGAGCCAACCTCGAGTCAAGTACGACACATCAGCGTAAGATAAGCGTAAGATAAGCGTAGGATAAGCGTAAGATAAGCGTAAGATTCAGCGCTTCACGTAATAACCACACCGAAACCACATCGTACCCAAAACCTACTAATTTTACCCTAAAATCATTAACAGTTCCGACCAAAACATTAACGCAAAAACCTCCGTCAAAAAAACATGAAATCCCCAACGTGCAACCACCAACATGAAATCACCAACACAACGCCACCAACGTGCAACTAATAAACCCACACTTGCAAGTACGCAAAAAATCCCCTACCTTTGCAGCCGCAATTCCGCATGGGGGTGCTTAACGGCTGAGATTATACCCTACGAACCTGGGCAGGTAATGCTGCCAAGGGATTATAGACAGTTTCTGTCGAACTTTTTCCCTGTCGGATAATATTAATGAACAAAACAATCCTTCTGCTTGCGGCAAGCACAATCTGCCTGCAAGCCAGCGCGCAGGACACGCTCACCGTCCTCAAGAACATCAACGAGGTGCAAGTCGTCGCACAACGTGTGCAGCAAAACACCACCAACCACGACCGACTCAACAACCAACAACTCAACCAAAACAACACCGGTCAGAACCTCCCATACCTCCTCTCAACACTCCCTACCATACAAGTCACAAGCGACGATGGACTCGGCATCGGCTACACCTATTTCCGCGTAAGAGGAACAGACCACACCCGTATCAATATGACTATCAACGATGTACCTCTCAACGACCAAGAGAGCCAAACCGTCTTTTGGGTCAACATGACCGACATGGCGGCATCCATGACCTCCATCGATGTACAACGAGGCGTTGGCACATCCACCAACGGCTCAGCATCCTTCGGCGCATCGCTCAACATGCAGACCGGAGACAATGACTCCATCAGCCACTACACTCTCAGTTTCAACGGCGGTATGTACAACACCTTCCGCGAGATGGCTGACGCACACATCGTCCTACCATGCCAATGGCGAGCCAACGCTCGATTCAGCAAAGTCAACTCCGACGGCTTCCTCTACCGTACCGCTTCCGACCTCTACTCCTACTACGCCGACCTCGGATGGTACGCCGCCAACACACAAGTCGTCGCACGAGTCTTTGGCGGAAAAGAGAAAACTGGCATGGGATGGGATGGCGTCAACTACGATGTCGCCTATGGAAAGAACGGAACCGACCGACGATACAACCCCGCTGGCGAGTACTACGATGCCGACGGCAATACCTTATATTATGATAATCAGACCGATAACTACGCACAGCAACACGCTCAGTTAGCCCTCACACACCGCTTCAACCAACATTGGAGCCTCAATGCCACCCTTCACTACACCCACGGCGCCGGATACTACGAGCAGTACAAACGAAAGAAGTTCTCCTATTGGGGACTCGACAACCGATACGACGACGATGGCAACAAAATCAAAGCCTACGGACTCTACCGCAAGTACCTCAACAACCACTTCTACGGAGCCATCCTGTCCACCAAGTACGTCTCCGAGCCACTCGACGCACAGATCGGACTTGCCGCCAACGACTATATCGGTGCACACTATGGCACACTTAACTCACTGCAAGACAGCATCTACGGCGGCACACTACCCGTCAACTACGAGTACTACCGCAACAATGCAAATAAGGTCGACGCTAACATCTACGGCAAACTCAACTGGCGAGCCATCAACAAAGCACAAGAGAAACTATCCGTCTACGCCGACCTGCAGTACCGCTTTGTCCGATACACCCGCAACGGCATCAACGACGAGGACATGGCTGACCTACCACTCACCGTCAACTACCATTTCTTCAACCCAAAAGCCGGACTCACCTACCAAAACCACGGACACCTTCTCTACGGCTCCTTCGCCATCGCAAACCGTGAGCCAAGTCGAAACAACTACAAGGAAAATGTCACCTACGACCCCACCACCGCCACCTACACCGGCATGCCAAGCCCTGAGCGACTCTACGACTACGAAGTAGGATACACCTACTCCCACACACGCTTCGCCATCGGAGCCAACCTCTATTTCATGGACTACGACAATCAACTCATCCTCACTGGACGCATCAACGATGTCGGAGCACAATCCACCACCAACATCAAAGACTCCTACCGAATGGGCATCGAACTCACCGCTGGCGTCAAGATTCTCGAATGGTTCCGATGGGACGGTAACTTCGTGATCTCGCGCAACAAAGCACTCAACTACACCGACGCACGAGATGTCTACGATGACAACGGCAACTGGCTACGCAACGAGGAACTCTTCCTCAAAGAGACCACCATCGCCTTCTCACCAATGATCACCGCCATGTCGCTCTTCACCTTCGATATCGCTGGCTTCAATGCGGGAATACAGACCAATGTCACGAGCAAGCAGTACCTCGACAACACCATGAACGAGACAGCCGCTCTCAAAGCATTCACCACTACCAACATCAACCTCCAGTATCAACTCCCCATGAACAAATGGTGCCACAAAACTACCGATAACAATACAAAGAGAAACGCCGTCCCACAAATCCGCCTACTCTGCCAACTGAACAACATCTTCAACGCTAAGTACGCGAGCAACGGTGGCAGCGACCTCGCTATCTATGAGGACGGTACAGGCTGCTGGCCATGGTACTATGCCCAAGCCGGCATCAACGTCCACGCCGGCTTCACCATCAACTGGTAATGTGGCAACGATGATTGTGGAGACGATGATTGTGGAGACAATGATTATGGAGACAATGATTGTGGAGACAATGATTATGGAGACAATGATTGTGGAGACGATGATTGTGGAGACGACACGCCCTCGTGTCGTCCGAGCCGCAAGGCTCGATTGTATCCGCTCTGTTGTTAATTGTTAATTACCCCGCCCTCGTGTCGTTCGGGTCGCCAGACCCGTTTGACCATACTGCGATTGTGGAGACGACACGCCCCCGTGTCGTCCGGGTCGCTAGACCCGTTTGACCATACTGCGATTGTGGAGACGACACGCCCTCGTGTCGTTCGG
>CAVJQD010000017.1:0-26887 GCA_963651555.1 uncultured Clostridium sp.
CTTTCATTTTTTGGAGGCACATCCCTTTATTTACTGAGGATAAGAGAGTTTTTTTTACCTGATTCGGAAGTTTACCGGACACCAATAATTAAATATTAGCCAAATATTCCATGCTACTGACAGGGGATGGTCAAATATACGTGGTCAAAAACAATTATCAACACACAACTATTGTCATAAAAGGTTTGGAACAAATATTATCAAATATTAGCCAAATATTCCATGCTACTGACAGGGATGGTCAAATATACGTGGTCAAAAAAAATATAAAAAACTCCATTAAAGCCCATTAAAAGCCCATTAAAAGCCCATTAAAAGCCCATTAAAAAAGAACTCAAGACCGCACTGCATGCTAAAAGACAACGTACACAAAAGACTTAGGGTGTATGTTATCTTGTGAAGGCGACGGTGAGGATGAGGCGGTGGGAGGCGATATCTACTGCGTTGGGGGTTGATTGGAGGACATGGGCATAGAAGTCGAGTTGCTCAAGGCGGAACTGGTATGCGAGGTCGATATACCAACGGTTGGAACGATAGCCAAAACCGATACTGGCAAAGTGCGTACCTCGTGGATTAAAGAACTCGGTATCGGTGCGGGTATCCGTATTGGCGGGCGTAAATGAGAAGTCGGTCGTAGCGAAAGAGGAACGGTAAGCATAGCCAGTCCGCAGGAACCAGTTATTGTGTATGACACCTTCTGCTCCAATCTTTAAGGTATGTTCATAGGGAAGATAATTGCGCAAGCGGCAACGAAGGTCGTACTCCATAGAGATGAGTCCTCGAGTAGAGAACTGGAAGGCAGCACCGAAGGTGGCACGCATAGGCATCATGTATCGGTCGATGGATGTCGAATAGGTGGACGAGGCAACGCCATTGTACTGCACCAGATTATCGACACGGAGGTAAGAGACCGTAGGCGATTGGAAGGAAGCACCCAAACGGAAGAACGATAGTGGGCGATAGATTAGCCCAAGGGCAAGGTTTCCGCCGGTACCTGTTGTGGAGACCGAGGTTGTATAACTATATCCCCCACCCTTGTCGAAGGTCTCGGTATAGGCAACCGTTTTCTTATGGGTCAAGGATAAGACATTGAGAGATAGACCAAAGTAGAATCGATGGGAGAGGTTCGCACCGTAAGCAAAAGTGAACTGATTGGCAGAACCTGTCTCTTTCACCTTAGTAGAGGAGAGAACCTGCTCGTTGACCTCTAAGATAGAGTACCAGTTATTATCGAGATTGGTGGTATCGGGCTTTATTATCCCACAGTCGTAGCCCATGACAGAGAGCCAACCTATATTCGCATCGTCCCAAACATCATCGCCTGAAGCAAAGGAAGACGACGGGAGTCCGTTGGTTAGACTTGCAATGAGGTCGGTCTGTGAGAGTGGCGAAGTTACGGCAGCGTTGTAGGAACGGTTGTAGGAACGCAGACGATGGTATTGGAGTACAAAGTTATGCCGCAGGAGACCCGACTGCTTATCGTCGTAACCCGTACCGAATACCCACGAGAACTGCGGCAGCGTGGCGGTGTTAGTCGCTAAGGGTGCTGCAGAGGAGTAACTACGGGAGTATTGGTCGTCGAGGGTGAAGGATATCTCTCGGTGTTGGAATAGTCCTAAGGCAGCGGGGTTGTCGTTGATAGCCGATACATCGCCCCCTAAGGCAGTGAAGGCACCTGATAGACCGACATATCGAGCAGTGCCTGCAATGTCTTGTTGGGAAAGCAGGTATCGGTCGTAGTCTTGTGCGCTAACAGTAGCGAGAAGGCTGGAGGCAAGTAATATGCTCAATAAGCGACAACGCATAGAAAGACTATTCAGAGATTGGAGATGCCGTGTTCTGCATTGGCTGAACGGTATCGAGGGTATTGACCGTGACGGTATCGACGAAGACGAACTCTTTGATATTCTTTGTGTCGTAGTACGGCTTTAGGGGTTGCGAAGTAGCATCTTGGGTTGTAAGTGAGGGGTAGTAGTATACATCATCGATGTAGGAATCGTCGGCAAAGAGTGCGACGGTCAACAGACAAGCCAAGATGAAGAGTATTCGCCTCATCGATAGAGCATATTGAGTGCTTTCGCCAACTGCAGTCCTGCAGTATAGAGACTGAGGTCTAAGTCGTGGCGGAAGGCGTAGGCATAGTGGTAGTTATTATTATCACCGCGTGTCTGATAGTCATAGATACGCTGCTGACGGTCGTAGGTCAAGAAGAGACAGTCGAGCAGAGAGAGTTGCTGCAGTTGCTTCTTCTGTGCGCTGTAGGTATCGGTTAGATAGGTTACATACTCGAGGTAGGTGTACTGCGTGTTGTCGATAAGCCAACGATCCCATACGGTATGTAGGTTCGTGCCACGCCCAAACCAACGCATCTGCACCTTGTTACCACCTTTGTCGTCGGGATGACCTAAGTGCATAGGTTGGAACATGTCGCCTATAAGATGTACAACGAACTTGAGTGCATCGGCATTGGCATTGTCGGTTTGCAGGACACGGGTTAGACTGTCTAAGGCATAGAATAGGTGTTCGCCTTGAGCCTTAGGGTTGTTGTATAGGTCCGTGATGTCCTGTTCACTTAGTCCTGCAGGTAGGTTCTGGAAGTGCCAACCGTAGGAGTGCGGGTAGATGGTGTCGGACTTTATCTCGTCAGCCCACGAGGCTTTATAGACAATACCGCGCGTACCTAAGATATTATCTACTTGCTTGCGTGCTTTCTTGGTGAGATTTTGGTAAGCCACCTCAGCAACGATACGGTGTCCTACGGCATCCCATGCGTTGGCCGTAAGGGTGCAGGTAAGCAATAGAACGAGGATGGATAGACACTTAATTTGTTTCATTTTGATGAATGTTTAAGCGTGAAAACCTATTATCTGTCGAACCTCTTCGATAGTCTTTTGTGCACTTGCGGTAGCATGTTCGGCACCGTCACGCATCACTTTCTCGAGGTAAGCATCGTCATTGCGGAAAGCGACAATCTTCTCACGGATAGGTGCGCAGAAGGTGTTGATGTCCTCAGCGAGTTGCTTCTTCATGTCGCCGTAACGGATAGACATGTCGTTGTACTTATCGTTGAAGTAAGAATAGGTATCGGGTGTGGATACTAACTCCATGAGAGTGAAGAGGTTCTGTATCACTTCGGGTTTCTCTTGGTTAGGCATGGTAGGACCTGCGTCGGTGACGGCTTTCATGACTTTCTGCCGGATGGTCTTCTCGTCGTCGCAGAGATAGACGGCATTGCCTTCGCTCTTGCCCATCTTGCCCGTACCGTTGAGTCCTGGCACTTTGACGGCTTTGTCGGACAGGTGGAACGACTCGGGTTCTTTGAAGTACTCCACGCCGTAGATACGGTTGAAGCGTCGTGCACAGAGTCGTGCCATCTCCATGTTCTGCTCTTGGTCTTTTCCCACAGGCACTTTGTCGGCACGGTGGACAAGGATATCGGCAGCCATAAGGGTTGGATAGGTCAACAGTCCGGCATTGACATTGTTAGGGTTCTGACGCACCTTCTCTTTGAACGAGGTAACTCGTTCGAGTTCGCCGAGATAGGTGTTCATATTGAAATATAGGTACAACTCAAGGACTTGCTTGACATCGCTCTGCACATAGATAGGTGCTTTGTTAGGGTCGATGCCACAAGCGAGGTACTCAGACAAGATTGTCTTTGCGGAGTTGCGTATGTTCTCTGGAGTAGGATGTGTGGTGAGGGAATGCCAATCGGCAATGAAAAAGAGACATTGGTACTCGTCTTGCATCTTTACAAAACTCTTGACGGCACCAAAATAGTTGCCGAGATGCAGGTTACCTGTAGGGCGAATGCCCGAGATTACTTTCTCCATGTTAGATTGCTATTTTTGATTTATTCTACGTCTTCGTCGGGGATAGGAAGGGAGCGTTTGATACGTTGGTCTAGGGCGGTAAGGGTCTCGGTCTTAGCGACGCCTGGAATCTCTTGTATCTTGGTATTGAGCAGTTCCAAGAGGTGTTGGTCGTTGTGGGCATAGAGTTTGATGAGCAACGAGAAGGCGCCTAAGGTGAATTGACTCTCTACAACTTCGGGTATCTTATCGAGTTCTGCAGAGACGGATTTGTATTGGCTACCTTTCTCGAGGGTGATACCGACATAGGCGCACAACTGATATCCGAGGGTCTTAGGATTGACGAAGTAACCCGAACCGACGATAACGCCCATATCGACCATGCGTTGTACACGCTGGTGCACGGCTGCACGCGAGACATTGCACATCTCGGCTACTTCACGGAAGGGTATTCGTGCGTTTTGTACGATTATTCGTAGGATCTTACGGTCTAACTCGTCAAGAACTTTCTCCATGGTTGAAAAACAATTTAAGTTGTTAGTATTGTGGTTATTGTAAGTAATGGAGAGGATATGTTTGTATCAATTTGCAAGCACTAACTCCCAAATACGCTACAAAGGTACGACATTATTCTTAGTTGGGCAAAGGTTTGAAAGAAAAATGCAAGACAAATGTAACTTTTGTCTGAAGTGAACGCTGACAGGGTTTCGTCTTAAGGATTTGGTTAAATTTCTTCAACTGTATCATTTCGGTCTTTCATTGTCAAAAACTCGATTTCGACAGGGATGAAGATGGGGGTGTTTTCGGGGTTCTGACGGTAAAAATGGGTTTTTGGCGGGTCAAAAGTGGCGTAGAGGCAGCCTGGAAGCGGCTTGAAACC
This sequence comes from uncultured Clostridium sp., assembly GCA_963651555.1. Classification (GTDB taxonomy): domain Bacteria; phylum Bacteroidota; class Bacteroidia; order Bacteroidales; family Paludibacteraceae; genus Colicola. The sequence goes on from CAVJQD010000017.1 coordinate 4,693, forward strand.
CTTATGAAACAAGCATAAGATAAGCTGTATCTACCGTGTATCTACCGTATATGTACCGTGTTTGTTTCGTCATATCCCGCAGACAAATAGGGGGCAGATAGGGGGCATTTTCGGGGTGGGTTTGGAGTATTTTCGGGGTGGGTTTGGGGTGGGTTTGGGGTGGGATTGGGATGGTTTTTGGATTGGTCGTGGATAGTTAGTATTTGGACTTTTTGTATCACATTCTAAATTTCGTTAATATCGGTTTAAGAATGAGGTTACGGTGGGTGATTGGCTTTTTATAAATAGTTGATAGAATCGGTTTTGATGGCGGTGGTAATCGAAATATTAGGCAGGATTTGCGTATATTGAAAAGTATTTGTACCTTTGCGAGGTTAATTTGTTAGCTTGGAAAGGTGTGTATCGATGCCATCTAACAAGCGATTGGACCGATAAATAAAAGCAAAAGAGATATGAAAAGAAAGGCTATGGTTATGCGTTCGACGGTGGCGGGAGTGCTGCTTGGTGCGCTATTGATGTTGCCGAGTTGTCGTGCAGATGTGGACTTGTCGGACCTCGATCCCGAAGCAAAGTTGCAGTTGGGTCTTGCATTGCCCGTTGGCGAACTGAAGATGACTATCAATGATTTCCTGAAAGGCGACTTGAAAGATATGGTGGGCGTCGACGAGGACGGGTTGCTATTCTATGAAGATACCTTCTTGATTGAGAGGGACTTCCACGACATCGACCTTACGAAGTATATGACCAACACGAAGAAGCAGTTTAAGATTGGCGACGCTGTCCCTGCTTTGGTCGGTTACGCTATTCCAGCGGGCACGGAGGTGGTGCTCGAGTTTCCGATGTCGCTTGCGTTGAACGACGTGAATACTGCGCTTGACGACGAGCGAATAGACAGTATCTATATCCATGAGGCTCGGTTCTCGACGGTGCTGTCGTTGACGGACCTGGACTTGCCTTACGAGTCGATTGAGAAACTGGAGTTGGTGCTGGGCGACAATGTTCGCAGGGCGAAAGGCAACACGGTGGAGATACCTTTGACGGGGGCTGGGTATGACGACAACATCGATATCTTGATTGACGAGTTTACCATCAACCTGATGAAGGACAGGACTCAAGAGCCGAGCAGCAAGAATGTTATCAATGAGATGAACTTCCTGTTCCGCTTCACGATAAAGCCCGAGAAGAACATCCCTGTCACATCGAACTCGTCGATTGACTATGACTTTAGGATTCAGTTCCTCGACTACAATGCTCTGTGGGGATTCTTCAAGCCGAGTAACTTGATGCACGACCAAGACAGTATCCATATAGCCGATGAGTGGCCTGGTTGGACTTCGATACAACGTTTCAACCTCAAACTTGCCGAGCCGACTATCACTATTCATGCCACGCAGGCGCTTGGTTGTCCGCTAACGACGAACTTGTCGTACTTCTATGTGAAGTCGGAGGTAGAGAATCGGACCGAGTACGCTACCTTTAATGGCAATCAGCGATATATATGGGCGATGCCGTTGTTCGTTGACCCACAGACAGCACCTATCGGCGAGACTGTGACGAACACCTTGGTGTTAGACCACACGGAGTCGAACGGCCGCTTAGATAAGTTGTTTGACGTGCGTCCCGACGACATTGGGTATAAGTTCGAGATTATGATCAACCAGAGTTACTCTTCGACAGTGAAGCAGCACCGTCTGACTAAGAACACGAACATCGACCTCGAGGCTATCATTCACTTGCCGTTTATCTTCAACCCTGGCGTCGAGATAGAGTATACAGACACGCTGAAGGATATCAATATCAGTCAGTCGAAGATTGACTCGATCATCGACAACTCGAAGGTAATCGACAGTGTTTATATCGACACCATTCGGTTGGTACTGATGGCAAAGAACACGATACCGTTCAATGTGCATCTCGGTTTCCGCTTCTTCACTGAGTCGGGCGAGGAGTTGCACTTCAAGAGCCTTGAGGAAGACGGTATGAACACCTTGATAATACCTGGTCCAACACGAATAGAGAACCGCGTAGTGATGGACCCAGGGTTGGATACCTTGGTACTGCGCATTGGGCAAGACGAGTATGACAAGTTGGAGTCGCTGCGATATATCGTTTACACGGCGTTCTTAGGCGAGAACACTACGAGCGTGCGCCTGCTCGACCGTTCCGACTTGCGTGTGAAGATTGGTCTGACTGCCGATGTAGATGCCTATCTACGCTTTGCGGCTGAAGAGGACGAAGATGAAGAGTAACCTGAACAGATGAAGACGATGAGAAAGAATAAGTTATATATAATTGCGTTGACCTTAGTGAGTCTGTTCTCGGTAGGGACGATGCGTGGTCAGCAGGTAAGCACCTTGTATTTCTTGGAGAACAGTCCGATGCGGCAATACATCAACCCCGCTTTTCAGCCAATCAGTAAGGTGTATGTGAGTCTGCCCGTGATAGGTTACACCTCGGTGTATGCAGGCAACAGTGCCTTGACGATGAAGGACCTTATCTATAAGCAGGACGGCAAGACGATGTGGTTCTTGAACTCGGATGCCGATAGGAGTCTGGTGCTCAATAAGTTGAAGAAAGGCTTGGGCGTGGATATCGATGCACAGATTAACCTGCTCTCGTTCGGTTTTCAGATAAAAGATGCTGGTTATTTCCACTTCACACTCAACGAGCGCATTGATGGCGGCGTGATGCTGCCTTATGACTTGTTTGACTTTGCATTGGGCGGAGGCATGAAGGACCTGAATGGCGGGAATAACTACTACGACTTGAAGAAGTTGAATGTGGATATGTCGGTCTATACGGAACTGGGTGTGGGTTACTCGCATCAGATAAACGAGCATTGGACCATTGGTGGTAAGTTGAAGTTCTTATACGGAACGGCGCATGTAGGACTGAACAATAACTCATTGGGACTGAACGCATCAGCCGACTCGTGGAGCATACAAGGCAACGGTTCGGTCAATGTAGCGCTGCCTTTCGAGATGCCAGCAAGCCTCGACTATGAGGACTTGGAGGACTATTCGCCTGATGTTGATTTCAGTGATATAGAGTTCATTAAGTCGTTCTTGAAGCCACAAGGTTTGGGTGGAGCATTGGACTTTGGTGTTACCTACAAGCCTCACGAGATGGTGCAGTTGACGGCATCGGTGACCGACCTCGGGTTTATCCGTTGGAACAAAGGCATTCGATATAACTACAAGATGGACGGCACCTACGATGGTGTGGGTGAGATTGCCTATGGCGACTATGTAGACGACGACGGTAACTTCGATACGGAGCGTTTGGGCGATACCTTGTCGGCACGTATTGAGGGTGTATACAAGACCGCCATGAAGACCGAGAGCAAGTCGATGGGTTTCACGAATATGCTGTCGCCTCGACTGAATATTGGCGTCGATGCTAACTTCTGGGACAACCGTGTAGGTGTGGGTGTCTATTCGAGAACGAAGTTCACGCCTGCGAAGGTATATGAGGAAGTGACTTTCGGCGCTGCTTTCCGTCCGTTCCATTGGTTGCAGTTGGCGGCATCATACTCCGTTATCAATGGTCGTGGCGGTAACATTGGTGCTGCGTTGGGTATCGTGACCTACGAGGGCATCGGTATTACCTTGGTGGCTGATTACTTACCTTGCTATTATGCCTATTATCCAAAGGACGATAACGGTTCTGCAAAGGAGATTCCTATTCCTTACAAGACCTCGGGATTGAATATTGCAGCAGGTATCAATATCGTTATTGGGCATAAGAAAGATAAAGACAAAGATGGTGTGTTGGATAAGTTCGACCTATGCCCTAACACGCCAAGACTTGTGACTGTTGACGAGTATGGCTGTCCTATCGACTCCGATGGCGATGGCGTACCCGACTACTTAGACGAGTGCAACAATACGCCGACCGAGGCTTTTGGATTGGTCGACGAGAAGGGTTGTCCTATTGACTCCGATGGCGATGGTGTACCCGACTATACGGATAAGTGTCCTAAGACGCCAAAGGCTTCATGGGGAATGGTCGATGAGAACGGTTGTTCGACTGACTCAGACGGCGATGGTGTTCCCGATTACCTCGACGAGTGTCCTGGTACACCTGCCGAAGCAAAGGGTTATGTCGATGAGCGTGGTTGCTTGTTGGATTCGGATAATGATGGTGTACCCGATTATGAAGATGAGTGTCCGAACACACCTGCCGAGGCAAAGGGTTACATTGACGAGAAAGGTTGTCCGTTAGACACAGATGGCGATGGCGTACCCGACTATCTCGACGAATGCAACGACACCAAAGACGAGGAAAAAGCGCATGTCAATGCCCATGGTTGTATCGACGATTCCGATGGCGATGGCGTACCCGACTATTGCGACAAGTGTCCGACCGTGGCAGGAGATAAAGACAATGACGGTTGCCCTGTGATAAAGAAAGACATCCACAACCTGCTGACAAAGGCTATGCAAGGTATTCAGTTTGAGACCGGCAAGGCTACTATCAAGAAGGCATCGTATCCGTTGCTTGACCAGATTGCCAAGACCTTTATAGAGAACCCTGAGTATCAGATTGAGGTACAGGGTCATACCGATAATGTGGGTAATGCGAAGGCGAACTTAGAACTGTCGGCGCATCGTGCACAAGCCGTGAAGGATTACCTCGTGAAGGCAGGCGTCGAAGAGAGTCGTCTGACCGCCAACGGATACGGTGATACGCAGCCCAAAGAGAGCAACGCTACCGCCAAAGGTAGAAAAGCGAACCGCCGAGTAGAGTTCATCATCTCGTTTGAGGAAGTCACACACGAGGAGATACGCCTCGCCTCTGACGATGCAGCCATTGAGGCGATGCAAAGCGATTCGATACAATAAATAGGACCTCTAATACTAATACGATATGAAGATACATCCGATTATAGCAGCAGCGATGGTTGTTGGTCTATGCGCTTGCAACAAAGGCACAGAGGAGATGACCGCTTTGCAGAAAGCAATGGTGGCTGACCCTATTCAACCTATTCATCTAGCAGCAGATACTACACATATTCTACTTGCCGATTATGTGCCGACACTCAGTCCCAAAGATTGGGATATGGTGTATTTCGACGTATCTGAGATTTGCGACTTTGGCGAGGAAGAGACGCTGATGCTCATGGAAGACACAGGCAACTATGTCCCTACCCTCACCTTAGCCAAAGACTATAAGGACTATCTAAGTATCGTGGCACTGCCTGCGTTGCCTCGTAAGTGCGGATTGGTCAGCACCGGTTGCACGAAGAACAGCATCTCGTTTGCTTTCAAAGAGGAACCAAAGAACCCAAACTTCACTATCTTATGGCAGAATATACAGATTCAACTGCCAGAGATAGAGGAGAATGCAAATGGTTATACCTTTACTATCCCTTCGGAGTATAAGAAGAAAGGACGGAGTTTTATTCGTATCTATGCTGCCGACGATAACTATCTCTACAACGACTTGCTCATTCCGTTGGAGGACATGAAGCCTATTACCTCGGCAAAAGACTTGACTCGACACGACCATCATGCGCAAGTACTATACTCACTGATGATTGACCGTTTCTATGACGGCAACAGCAATAATAACAAGAAGTTACACACGTCTGAGGTACTGGATATTGTTGACTATCAAGGAGGCGACCTTGCCGGTGTGACACAAAAGATTGAAGACGGTTTCTTCGAGGGTTTAGGTATCAATACCATCTGGATATCGCCTATCACACAGAACCCGTGGGACGCGTGGGGCTATTACTCGTTCAAAGGCGAGCCTTGTAAGTATAAGGACATCAATGGCAATCAGCCTACCTATACAAAGTTCTCCGCTTATCATGGCTATTGGCCTATCTATCTGACGGCTATCGACCAGCGGTTGGGTACCGACGAAGAGTTCAAGACCTTGCTTGCAACGGCCCATAAGCACAATATCAATGTGATATTAGACTATGTGGCAAACCATATGCACATTAAATCCCCTACCCTACAGCAACATCCCGATTGGGAGACCGATTCGATATTGCCCGATGGTAGGCGTAATTTCGAGTTGTGGGATGAGCAACGCTTGACCACTTGGTTCGACTCGCATATCCCTTCGCTTGACCTCGAACGAGAAGAGGTGTATATGCCGCTCACCGACTCAGCATTGTATTGGTTAGAGAACTACGACTTAGACGGATTCCGTCACGACGCTTGCAAGCATATACCTGAGTGTTATTGGCGTACCCTCACGCAGAAGATAAAGACGAGGATGCCCGACCGAGATATATGGATGATAGGCGAGACCTATGGGTCAACGGAACTCATCTCGTCGTATGTGAAGACGGGTATGCTCGATGCACAGTTCGACTTCAACATCTACCACACCGCCATTGATGTGTTCGGTCGTGACGACGACATGCACCGACTGTCAAAGGTCATCGATGAGAGTCTATCGGCGTATGGGTCACACCACACCATGGGCAACATCTCGGGTAATCATGATAAGGCTCGGTTTATCTCACTTGCAGGAGGTGCATTGAATTGGGACGAAGATGCCAAAGAGGCAGGTTGGACTCGCAATGTGGGTGTCGGCGACACGGCTGTTGCTTACCGAAAAGCCATTCTGCTTGAGGTGCTTAACCTCACCTTGCCTGGTGTACCTTGTATCTATCAAGGTGATGAGTATGCCGAAGCAGGTGCCAACGACCCTGATAACAGGCATTGGGTGCGCTTCGACGGATATAACGAGCAAGAGCAAGACTTCCTTTCGCAAGTGAAGGAACTGATTCATTTGCGCAGAAGTAATATGGCTCTCATCTACGGCGATTATATTCCACAATATGTGGATAACGATGTGCTTTGTTTTGATAGAGAGTATATGGGAGAACGAGTTCGCGTGGTCATCAACAAAGCCAACAAGAAAAAACATATTGATAGTTTAGACCTTGATATTGAACCTATTTCATACCAAATAATACAATGAAACATTCTATTTTAGCATCGGCAATATGCATTTTGCTATTTGCCTCGTGTAACACACAAGTAAAAGAAGAACCTATTCCCGTAGGAGGTTTTGCAAAAGGTGCCGACATCAGTTGGCTCACAGAGCAAGAGAGCGATGGCATAAAGTTCTACGACGACAACGGCAAAGAAGCCGATTGCATGGCTTTGCTCAAGGCTTGCGGCATGAACTCCGTCCGTCTGCGCGTATGGGTTAATCATAGCACCGGTTGGTGCAACAAAGCCGACGTACTGGAGAAAGCAAAACGGGCTTACGCACAACGACAACGACAGATGATCGATTTTCACTATTCTGACTTCTTCTGTGACCCAGGCAAACAAGATATTCCTGCTGCATGGGAGAGCTATGATATCGACCAGATGTGCGACGCCGTAGCCGAACACACAAAGGATATTCTACAAGCAATCAAAGACTTAGGCATCACACCCGAGTGGGTACAAGTAGGCAACGAGACCACCAACGGTATGCTGTGGCCTATGGGTAAGTTGTGGGACGACAATGGCGATATCGACCAAGGTTGGCAACACTATGTGCGCCTGTCCAACAGCGGGTATAACGCTGTGAAAGAGGTCTTTCCTGAGGCAAAAGTGGTGGTACATATCGACAATGCCTACGAGAGCCGTTCGTGGTGGTACAAGAAGTTTGCCTCGTTCGGCGGCAAGTGCGATGTCATTGGTTTGAGTCATTATCCACAAGCCAACAGCAGCAAGACTTGGAGCGAGATGAACAGCCTTTGCGCCACTGATGTCAGTCAGTTGGCACAGAACATCCACAAACCTATCATCATTGCCGAGGTAGGAACAAACTCATCTAATCAGCCATTGGCAGCGAAAGTGATGAACGATTTCATTGAGAAAGTCTGCTCCATAGATAGTTGCATAGGTGTATTCTATTGGGAACCACAAGTATATGGCGGCTGGAAACCCGCTGAATACGCCACCCTCGGTTGGGGAGCATACGATATGGGGGCTTTCCAATCAACCGGACAAGTGTCTGAGGCACTAAAACTGCTGTTTGCTATTGATAAATAAAGAACTATAACATGGGTATCTTCTCGCTATTTTCAAAAGAAAAGAAAGAGACATTAGACAATGGTCTAGCCAAGACCAAAGAGTCGGTTCTGCAGAAACTGTCTCGCTCTATTATAGGTAAATCGACCATCGACGACGATGTGTTAGATAACCTTGAAGAGGTTCTTGTGACCTCCGATGTGGGTGTAGAGACAACCCTTCGTATCATCGACCGTATTCAGAAACGCGTAGCACGTGATAAGTATCTCGGCACCGACGAACTGAACCAGATACTGCTTGAGGAGATAACCTCGCTCTTGCAAGAGAACAACACGGGCGCTAACCAAGACTTCTCGGCAGAACTGCCGTGCAAGCCGTATGTGATTATGGTTGTGGGCGTTAATGGCGTGGGTAAGACTACTACTATCGGTAAGTTGGCGTACCAATACAAAGAAGCTGGCAAGAAAGTGTATCTTGGTGCAGCCGACACCTTCCGTGCCGCAGCCGTAGAACAATTGTGCATTTGGGGCGAACGAATAGGAGTGCCCGTGGTGAAACAGAACATGGGCAGTGACCCAGCATCCGTGGCATACGACACCTTGCAGTCCGCCAAAGCCAATGATGCCGATGTCGTGCTAATCGATACCGCAGGGCGTCTGCATAACAAAGTCAACTTGATGAACGAGTTAACCAAGATAAAGAATGTGATGCAGAAGGTTGTACCCGATGCTCCGCACGAAGTCATGCTTGTCTTAGACGGAAGCACTGGGCAAAACGCATTTGAACAAGCCAAGCAGTTTACACAAGCCACACAAGTGACCTCACTCGCCATCACAAAACTAGACGGTACCGCCAAGGGTGGCGTCGTGATTGGCATATCCGACCAATTCAAGATACCCGTGAAGTATATCGGATTGGGCGAGAAAATGACTGACCTACAAGTCTTTGACAAGGAAGAGTTTGTGAAATCACTACTCCAATCCGCCAGTAATTAACATTACAAATTAAACATTAAAAATTGACCATCATGAAAAAGGAATCATTCATCGTACTTATTCTTTGTACATTATTGTTTGTAGGCTGCGCTACTGCCGAAGAGCGCAGAGTAAAGAGTCTGCAAGAGTTCACTGAGGAACTGCAACAGAACTACAGTAAGTATACCGAAGAGCAATGGGAAACGGCTGCAACAGAATATGAAACCATCACAGATGCGCTCCAAGAAGGACGTTACACCGATGAAGAGCGTCGAGAGATAGGTAGACTGAAAGGTCAGTGTCTCGCTATCTTCACCCAATATGCCGTGGGTATGTATCAACAGAAACTTGAAAACGCCACCAATGAACTCCAAGGCGTACTCGAAGGTTTCATGAATGCCTTTAACTCAAGCAGCAATACAGAAGAGGAACAATAGTTTTCTAGGACTTCTAGAAATTCTAGGTCTTCTAGAACTTCTAGGACGTCAAGTCAATGAGCAAACTATTCGGTCACATCGAGATAAAAAAAGGAGAGAACCCTTAACGAGTTCTCTCCACAACACCATGTTTATACACCCACTTTGTTACCCAAACATTCACTCTTCAGAGCCACTGGGCGGACTCGAACCGCCGACCCACGCATTACGAATGCGTTGCTCTACCAACTGAGCCACAGTGGCAACCCTAACATTCCTGTTTTGCGGCTGCAAAGGTAATACTAATTTTACGAACTGACAAGAATAAAAGTTTTATTTTTTTTGTTCACCCCTCAGAAAGATGATTCCATGACACGGAAAACCCACCATATCATAGCCTTAACGCTGCTCTTACTGTCCTTTGCCTACCCTCTTTTTGCGAGGAACGAAAGCATGGTCTATCGCACACAAACCTTCAAACCAGACATTGCCTCCCTCCGTATCCGTCTGAAAGATGCATCCACACTCGAGCGCCCTATCCTGCACCTCAAAGGCGATGAGGTATTGGAGATTTCCTTCGACCAACTATCACACAGTCTACATCAATATTCCTATACCCTCATTCATCTTAATGCCGATTGGAAGCCGTCAGCTCTGTCCTCCACCGTCTATCTGCAAGGGTTTACTACCCTTGACATCACCGACTACGAGACCTCACTCAATACGCAACAACTCTATACGCATTATCAGTTAGAGTTCCCGAACGACGACATGACGCCCAAAGTATCAGGTAATTACGCCATCATCATCTACGAGGACAACGACCCTGAGAACGTCATCGCTACTGTCTGTTTCTCTATTGTTGACCCACAAGTGCACACCAAGATAACCCTTCGAGGCAATACCGATACGGAACTCTACGGGCACTATCAACAACTCGATATCGACCTCTATACTGACGGCATTCAATGGACGCAGACTTCTGATTTTCTGCTTGTTGTGCAACAGAATAATCGCTGGGATAATCGTGTATTCAATCCCAAACCGACTTATGTGGAAGCCAATCGCTTGCGGTTCATCAATCAGCATAGACTGATATTCGAAGGCGGAAACGAATATCGATATTTTGACCTTGCCTCGACCTATTACATGGGGAATAATGTCGATAAAATCTACTTCGACCATAATTTCTATCATGCATTTCTTTTCCCATCGGAGAACCTATCCGACGTGTCCTATACTGCGCAGTATGACTCTAATGGTCAGTTCGTTATCAATGCTGAGAGAACCGATTACGACGATACCGAAGCCGATTATATGTGGGTGCATTTCATTCTTCCGCAAGCAATACCTTTCAGCAAAGGCGAAGTCTATGTCGGCGGCGATGTATTCTTCAATAAACTCACGCCACACAATAAGATGCAATACGACAACGAACATAAGTGCTACACACTCAGTTGTTTCCTCAAACAAGGCGGATACGATTTTCAGTATTGGTACGTGCCCTATAATAGTCGTAAGGCCACTACTCTACCTATCGAAGGCAGCCACTACGAGACCCAAAACGAGTACCGTGTCTATGTCTATTATCGTCCCTTTGGTGCTCTGTATGACCAACTTATCTGCGTAGAACAGTTGGGCAATTGACCTGCAATCATGAAAGACCCATTCACCCTTTGTACCGTTTTTTTGCAGTTTCTTGCAGACACCTTTCATACCACCTACGCTCGTATGTCAGTGTATTTCAACATCTATCTTCAAGGCGGTGTCCTATTTTTATGTGCTCTCATGCTGCTGATTGCGGCAATACGGCATGCCGTCCGTAACGGAATGTCGAAAAGAGTTTTAGCCATTTTTGGATATGCCACGGCGCAAATACTTTTCGTTGGTTATGCCTGTTTTCGCTATCGTCCACCGCTCGAAACGGCATTCAATAGGTGCTACACCGACCTCATGACCATCTCTTTTCAGAACAATTATGCTTATGCAGCAATCAACCTTCTCATATTCGTTATATTTTACATCGCCATTTTAACAACCGATATTTATTTATCGTGTAGGTTGTTGCGTCACGACACTTCAAGATTTTGAGGATTATTTTTGCTTCACAGGTACTTTTATAAGTCTCTTAATATCAAGCAAATACATTACAAAAGTGTCATAAAACCCTTACGTGCTCCGGTACTGCTCCGGTAATGGTCTGGATATACGCTCGAGATTTGCCGCTGCGATGTGCTGCGTATGATCGTGGTGGTAGCAAGCAAACGGGCTGATGTTTGCCTTTTGATTATCATTCAGCATTTGGATATCTCATAGAAAAGTCGTACCTTTGTGTGTTTATTGTGAGAAGTCCACACGAAAACAAAACGTGCTGAGAAATAAGATATTACGATAAAAGATATGATGACAAGTAAAGAAATCCGCCAGTCCTTCTTGGATTTTATGGCAAGCAAAGGGCATCAAGTAGTACCATCCGCACCGATGGTTATCAAAGATGACCCAACCCTCATGTTTACAAACGCAGGTATGAACCCTTGGAAGGGCATCATCCTCGGCAACGACCCTATAAAATACCCGCGCGTAGCCGACTCGCAGAAGTGCCTTCGTGTCAGCGGTAAACACAACGACCTCGAAGAAGTGGGGCACGACACCTACCACCACACCATGTTCGAGATGCTCGGTAACTGGTCGTTCGGCGATTATTTCAAGGAAGGCGCTATCGACTTCGCGTGGGAGTATATCGTCGATGTGCTGCATATCGACCCGAAGAACCTCTATGCCACCGTCTTTGAAGGCGCACCCGAAGAGGGTCTGGAGCGTGATGAAGAGGCTGCTACTATCTGGGCAAAGCACCTTCCTGCCGACCATATCCTCAACGGAAACAAGCACGATAACTTTTGGGAGATGGGCGATACAGGCCCTTGTGGACCTTGCTCGGAGATACATGTCGACAGCCGTAGCGAAGAAGAGAAGGCAGCCGTGCCTGGGCGTGAACTGGTCAACAAGGACCACCCACAGGTGATAGAGATATGGAACCTCGTCTTCATGCAGTATAACCGCAAAGCCGACGGCTCGTTGGCAGGACTGCCAAAGCGTGTTATCGACACCGGTATGGGCTTCGAGCGTCTGGTGCGTACCCTGCAAGGTAAGCAATCCAACTACGACACCGATGTATTCCAACCTATGCTGCACAAGATTGGCGAGATATGCGGCTGCGAATATGGCAAAGAAGAGAAGATAGATATCGCTATGCGCGTCATTGCTGACCACATACGTACTATCGCTTTTGCCATTGCCGACGGACAGTTGCCAAGCAACGAGAAGGCAGGATATGTCATCCGCCGTATTCTGCGCCGCGCTGTGCGTTACGGATACACCTTCCTTGGGCAACGAGAGGCGTTCATGTATAAGTTAGTGCCGCAACTCATCGCCGACATGGGCGAGGCTTATCCTGAACTAAAGAAACAGGAGCAACAGATTATTCCGGTCATCAAGAGCGAGGAAGAGGCTTTCCTACGTACCCTCGAGAAAGGTATCTCACTGCTTGATAAACTGATGAAAGAAGCCAAGGGCAAAGAGATTTCGGGCGTGGATGTCTTCACACTGAAAGATACTTATGGTTTCCCACTCGACTTGACCGAACTTATCCTGCGCGAGAAAGGCTTCACTACCAACGAAGAGGAATACCAGAAGGCCTTGGAACATCAGAAAGAGATGGGTCGTAGTGCCAACAAACAGGACCTCGGCGACTGGGTCGTTCTTCGTGAAGGCGACGAAGAGTTTGTCGGTTATGACTACTTAGAAATCGAGACCGAGGTGCTCCGTTACCGCAAGGTGAGCCAAAAAGGCAAAGAGTTCTATCAGATAGTATTGTCTAAGACACCTTTCTACGCTGAGATGGGTGGTGAAGTAGGCGACACGGGTATGCTCGGAACAACTCGTATAATCGACACCAAGCGCGAGAACAACCTCGCCGTACATATCTGCACCGAGTTGCCCGATGCCATAGAAGGAAAACTGATTGCCAAAGTTGATGCCGACCGTCGTCAAGCTATCGCTTGCAATCACTCGTGTACCCACATCCTTCACTATGCGCTGCGACAAGTCCTTGGCGAGCATGTCGAACAGAAAGGTAGTCTTGTTACGCCTGACTCGTTGCGCTTCGACTTCTCTCACTATCAGAAGGTTACACCCGAAGAGATACGCAAAGTGGAGCAATTAGCAAACCAACTCATCCGTATGGATTACCCATTGGAAGAGAGTCGCCATATGCCTATTGCCAAAGCCAAAGCAATGGGTGCCATGGCGTTGTTCGGTGAGAAATATGGCGACGATGTGCGCGTCATCAAATATGGTCCTTCCATCGAGTTATGCGGTGGCTGCCACGTCTCCTCCACAGGTCGTATCGGCGCTGTGCGCATACTGATGGAGACAAGTGTGGCTGCAGGCGTACGGCGTATCGAAGCCGTCACTGCTGCCAAGGTCGACGAACTTTATTTTGCACAACAAGACATGCTCACCAACCTCCGTGGTCTGCTTAACAACGCACCCGACATCGCAGTGGCTGTGCAAAAAGCCATTGGCGAGAACATGGGTCTCAAAAAACAAATCGAGACCTTCATGACCGAGAAGTTAGAGCAATACCGTGACCGACTCATCAACCACGCCGAAGACTACAACGGCATCAAGTTGGTGCGCCTCGAAGGCGATGTACAGCCCGACATGATTCGTGGCGTACTGCCTCTGCTGCGCGGCAAGTTCACCGATGTACCATTCGCCGTAGTGGGTGCAACCACTTGGGAGAATAAACCGATGATTTCCGTCTTCCTCTCGCAATCACTCGTCGATGCGGGCAAAAACGCAGGACAGATGATTAAGTCGGCTGCCAAACATATTCAAGGTGGTGGCGGCGGACAAGCTTGGATGGCTACTGCCGGTGGTCGCGATGCACAAGGACTCAAAGCCGCAATGGAAGAACTGTTAAGCGCATTATAGTTTGAAGACTCTCACAGGGCGTCTGCCCGAGAAATACAGATCTGCTGCCCGTTTCGTATGCGTTGGTGCATTCGGAACGGCGCTGCAGTATGGTATCTACTACCTTCTGCTGTATATCTTTGAACACACCTGCCCCGACCTTGCTATCAAGGTCACACTCGCCTTCACCATCGGCTTCTGCGTGGAGATGATTAGCAACTATATCCTTACTAGTTTCTACACCTTCCGCACCAAGCCCTGTCTGAAAAACGCAGGCGGATTCCTTCTCGGACGAGGCGTTAACTATGTCTTGCAAATAGCTTTCCTGCACTTGCTGATATGGGCAACCATCTCCGAAGAACTGTCAGGACTCCTCGCTATCATGCTCGCAGGTATCGTCAACTACTTCGTCTTAGTTCCCTTCTACCGCAAAAAGAAAAACGCATGAAAATATATAAAGCCAATATCCTTCATACCCCTACGCCACAAGCCTTCGAGATAATCCCGAACGGCTATGTGATGGTAAGCAACGGCTACGTTCTTGCGGTGAGTCTGACCTTGCCGAAGGAACATTCTGACGCGGAAATAATCGACTTCGGTGATGCTTTGCTCATTCCTGCCATGAACGATATGCATGTCCACGCACCGCAATATCGCAACATGGGTATCGCCATGGATATGGAACTGCTGCCGTGGCTCAATAACTACACCTTCCCCGAGGAAGCACGGTTCCAAGACTGCAACTATGCGCAATCGGTCTATCGTCAGTTTGTGCACGACCTTTGGGCAAATGGCACCATGCGCTCGTCCGTCTTTGCCACTTGCCATCTTGCGCCGACGAAGATTTTGGCAGATATCTTCCATGCTGCAGGTATGGGGGCTTACATAGGTCTTATAGGTATGGACCGCAACTGCCCTGATAATCTGCACAATACCGCCGAAAAAGCAGAACGAGATACTATCTTACTGAACGCCTACACCGCTTCGATGCCGCTTGTTCAGACCATCGTCACGCCTCGTTTCATCCCGTCATGCACACCCGACATGCTTCTTCGGCTTGGACAATTAGCACAAGACCTGCAACTGCCCATTCAGTCCCATCTCAGCGAGAACCGCTCCGAGATTGCATGGGTACACGAGTTGGAACCCGAAAGCACCTGTTACGGTGATGCTTACAACCGCTATGGCCTCTTCGGACAGACGCCAACGCTCATGGCACATTGTTGTTACACCGACGGTGAGGAACTGCGACTGATGCGCGAAAACCATGTCATCGCAGTACATTGTCCTACCTCCAACTGCAACCTCGGTTCAGGCGTTGCACCCGTGCGCACATTCTTGCAGAACGATATCACTGTCGTCCTCGGTAGCGATGTAGCCGCAGGACATACCCTCAGTATGTTCCGAGTGATGCAATATGCACTGCAGATGAGCAAGTTACAGTATGCTCATTCCGAAGGTGCACTACCGTTCCTCACCCTTCCAGAAGTGTTCTACATGGCAACGAAAGCCGCAGGCTCTTTCTTTGGTAATGTAGGTTCGTTCGAACTCGGCAACGCCTTCGACGCACTCGTCATCGACGATAGCGACATCAATCACGCAAACTACACTTTGCAACAGCGCTTGGAACGCTACATCTACCTCGGCAACGAACGCCAAATAACACACCGTTTCTGCAACGGAAACGAGATTAAAGAACCAATACTATAAAATGAACAATTGCCTAAACATCATCCTTCATCGTCGCAGCATCCGGCGCTATCAAGACAAGCCCATCGAACAAGAGAAACTTGAACAAATACTGCAAGCCGCATTAGCGTCCCCAAGCAGCAAACACCTCAACCCGTGGGAGTTTGTCGTTGTCACCGACCGTTCCATCCTCTCGCAGATGGCCTCATGCCGCACCTATGGCAGTCAGATGCTCAAAGAAGCGACCGCAGGAATAGTAATCTGCGTCGATGCTTCCAAAACAGATACGTGGCAATGCGATGGCGCCATCGCTGCGGAAAACATGCTGCTCACCGCATCCGACCTATCTCTCGGCGCTTGTTGGGTACAAGTGTACAACCGTGATGGCGCAGAGGATTTGGTGCGCCAACTATGCCACATCCCGCAGAACCTCAATGTGTTATGCATCGTCTCCATTGGTTATCCCAACGAGGACAAGAAACCTATCAATCCTGAACATTTACAATACGACAAGATACATTATGGACAATACGAATAAAAAAGAGGCTCAAAAGCCCATCATCGCCATCTCAGCAGGCGACCCCAACGGAGTAAGTTACGAAGTGATACTCAAATCACTCGCACACCCTCATATCCTCGAGATATGCGTTCCTATCATCTATGGCAATATGCAAGCACTCAAAAAACACTTGCAACTGCTTGATAAAGAGATGGCAACCATGTCTTTTCGTGTCATCGAGAGTGCCGACAAACCCGACCCAAGCAAAATAAATGTCATCAATTGCTACGACGATTCACTGCCCATCGAGATAGGCAAATCGACTCCCGATGCAGGCCGTGCCTCCTATCTGTCTCTTGTCCGTGCCTGCGACGATTTGAAAGTTCATCGGGTAGACGCACTCGTCACGGCACCTATTAATAAGGAGAACATCCAATCCGATAAGTTCCACTATTCGGGTCACACAGAATACCTCACGCAACTGTTCTCTGCCGACGGCAAGTCACTCATGATGATGGTCAACGAGAAGATGCGCGTAGCTCTCGTAAGTAACCATGTCGCTATCAGTCAAGTACCTGCCACCATCACCGAAGAAAATATCCTGCAAAAACTATCATTACTCAACAAGACCCTACAAGACGATTTTCGCATTCGTCGCCCACGCATCGCCGTCCTTGCACTGAACCCACACGCAGGCGACGGTGGTCTACTCGGTAACGAGGAACAAACCATCATCGCACCCGCGATCAAAAAAGCAAAAGAAGAAGACATCTTCGCCTATGGTCCCTACCCGTCCGACGGTTTCTTCGGTGCAGGCGACTATACCCACTTCGATGCCGTCCTGAGCATGTACCATGACCAAGGACTCACTGCCTTCAAAACACTTGATATGCAAGGGGTCAACTTCACAGCAGGACTCAATATTATTCGCACATCTCCCGACCATGGCACCGCCTATGCTATCGCAGGCAAAAACGAAGCCGACCCAACAAGCTTCCGCAATGCCCTCTATATGGCTATCGACCTCGTCGCTATCCGTGCCGAAAACAAAGAACTGCACGCCAACGTGATGCAAACAGAACAAGAGGAAGCATGAAAAAGAAACTCGGAACCCTAATCGCCATCGCCTTGTGCCTACTTGCATGCAAAAGCAAGTCCGTCACCAACACGCGCCCAAGCGCAACAGGCAGTATCTACGAGATGCTCATCGTCATGGATAATGCCTATTGGGAAGGACACGAAGGCGACACCGTAAGACGTTGCATGGGCGCAGACATGCCTTGTCTTCCTCAGATGGAAGAGTACTTCACGCTCTCACAAGTCTCCACCAAAGTGTTTGATAACCTACTCAAACCCACACGAAACATACTCTTTGTCGACATCGACCCTACTCGATATACCCACAATAAAGTGGTCTATTCCACCGATGTGTACTCTCACCCACAAGCCGTATGCCGCATCCAAAGCCCTTCCGCAGAAGAGTTCATGAACTGCTTCGGCGAGTATGGCGAACAGATACGCACGTGGTTTGTGCAGCAAGAATTAGAACGACAAGGCACCTTCTATAAATCCTCACAAAACACCGAAGCCGAAGCCGCTATTAAGAAAGAGTTCGGCTGTGACATACTTGTACCTATTGAGTATCAATTGGTTATCGACACAGCAGACTTCGTATGGGCAGTGTCCGACAAAGGCAGTATGCGGCGCGACTTGATCATCTATTCCTATCCTTACACTGACCCAAACACCTTCACCTACGATTATCTGCTCCACAAACGTGATAGCCTCGTTGGTGCACGCATAAAAGGTGACATCGCCGGGTCGTATATGGGCACGGAATACAAACAGATTCCACCCATCATGACCCCTATCACGATGCAGAATGCCTATTGCGCGGAAATACGTGGACTGTGGAAGATGTTCGACGGCGCTGCCATGGGTGGACCCTTTGTACAACATACACGAGTGGACGAAGCACACCAACGAATCATCACCACCGAAGTCTATATCTTCGCACCAGGACAAAAGAAACGCAATGCCCTCCGGCAATCCGAAGCCATACTCTATACACTCAAAATACCCACCAAAAAAAAACAAATAATTTGATCAACCTAAAATCCGCAACTAGCAGTGGCAAGCGCTCGGAAATTCGCAATTTTGGCAAAATCACTCTTTAGTTGTCTTTTGTAGGCTTCAAAAAATGATTGTCCGTTGAAGATATTGCACATCTTCCCCTTACCCCACAAAGCGACTTGAGGCAATACGCATAACTCGCAATAAAACATATTGATTATCCTGATTGAAAAACACTAAGGTAGGCTTTATTGTCAGTGTAGATGTTTAATACCATCTGCCTTGAGGTCTTTATCCATTTTGCTGGGACAGTTATAAACTTGAATATGAATGTCTTAATGCGACTACTCAGTCTAAGTCCAAACTTACCTACATCCAATTTCTGTTTAAGCGCTTCGTAAAAGTTCCTTATGATTGCAGTCATTATCAGAAACACCGTGTTTTGATTCATGAAGGATTTTGGAAGCCTATTCCAACCAAACCCATTGTTCATGTCATCGAATATGCGTTCTTTAGCCCCTCGCAGGTTATAGTACTCAACGATTTCTCTGGCACTTGACTCGTAGTCATTCGTTAGTATGCATCTGTAAGTGTATTCGCCCTCCCAAATGTCCAGTGAGCTATCATTGCGTTTCTGTCTCTGTATGACAAGTCGGTATGGTTTACCCCATTTTTCCGTCAAGAAGGAATTTAACTCGAATTCAATATCGTTGATTTCTTCTTTCTTCCAGCCGCGCAGTGCGAATAGGGTATCGTACAATGAAGCGCAATTATTCGCACGTATGTAGAAGTATTTGCAATGTTTCTCTACCGTTTCTACAATTTCCTTGGAGAAAGAGCCACAATCCATTCGCGCACGAGCAATGTGTATGTTCATATTTTCTAGGCGATTTAATATCCTCTCAAGTGTTTCATTTTGATGGAAGCGTACATTAGCGTTTCCATCTCTATTCTCTATGCCTACAATGGTATTGTTTATAACGGCTACTCCTGGACTATATCCCAAGAACCTTTTGTATGTTGGCTTTGCATCATACTTCTCTGTTTCAATGAATTGGTGGTCGAAATCAAAATCGTATTCTTGCCCTGCCTCCAATTGATGGGTGGCTAACAATAAGTTTATTAGCAGTTGATTCATCTTGTCAGCGGTATTGAAATCGTACGACTTACCAGAATCGGAGGTATAAGTGATGTTATCTACGGATAGCTCATTTATGGCTCGGAGGATGGTATCGGAACTGCATGTCTTAGTTTTTGGGCACATAGATAAATACCTCATTAAGTGGGTAGTTACATCTTCAATGCAGGAGCCACCACAGAAAAAGACAGACATTAGAGCACGAAAGATATCGCTGTATTGATATCCATATTGGTTACGAGTTCCAAGGGTTGAGTCGATTGTCTTGGATAAAAGAGCATCAAATTGCTCCATAACAAGAAAAATTCCTCCAAAAGGTGTGAGTTTCTCAGATTTTAGTTGTACTTTTGCCATGTCATTCAGGAGTTTAATTGTTTTTTTTTACGTCACTAAGGTAAGTGATTTTTCTGACATGACAAAATCTGAGCAACATTTTGTTGCTCAGATATTTAACTCAATGCAAGAAAATTTTCTTGCGGAATTAAGGGAAAAGTACGAAAAGGCTGAGTAATCTATTGGTAGCCATTGTGTTGGCATTGCCTTGTATGGCACAAGGGTACAATATAGAGCGGACTGCTTTCACGCGTTTCTTAGTCAGGATGTACAATAACGCGCCCTTTGAAGGGGTGCGTATTGTACAAGACTATGACACGACTTATCTAATGTCGGTTATTGCATTAGACCCTGCTAAGTATAGTGGTAACGAAAGCGCAATGAACCGAGTGGCATCGGTCAAAGCAATGTCGCAAGCGAGTCGTTTCTTTAATGGTTCTGCTATCTCCGATAACATGGTTATCCGCACTACCGAGGATGCCGCCACGGGGCATAGCACCACAGAGATAATAGAGACTATCAAAGAAAACTCCTTGGGGTATGTACAGGGTCTGCAACAACTCACCAACTTCCGTGATGCCAATGGGCGAGTGGTGTTCATATTCTTGAGCGAAAAGACTGAGTAAGACAAGGACGCCACAAGACTATCGTGGTGGCGGATTACTTTATATTCCATTAAAGTCCATTAAAGAAGCATTAAAACCGAATCTTTCAACAGAGGCTGCGCTAGGGATAGGGCAGCCTCTGTTGTGAAGGGAAGGTTAGCCTGTTAGTTAGTTTTTTGTCAGTTAGTTAGTATATTGGCACTAATTCGCGGTTGATGCGTTGGCTCATTTCTTGTTTGGTTAGGGTCTTGACGCCTTTATTTTGAGCAGAGGTGGCACGTTGGGTTGCACTGATATCGAGAGGTATCTCCGCTTTACGAGTACCAAGCAGCAGTGCATGCGCCTGCAGACTACGCTCTTTCATCAGTCGCACACCATCTTGCGTTTGGAAGATGGTGTTCATCTGCACCGAGGCTCGCACTCGACGCAAACGAAACTTCTCTATCGCCTTATCGTCCACATTGAGCAGATTGAGCAACTCCAAGTCACCTGCCTTGAGCTTATAGCCAAACGGTATAAACACCTGCAACGATGCATCCTCCGAGAAACGCAAGAGCGAATAGGTATCGGAATTGATGATATAATGACTGTGAATCGTATACTTAAAGATACCCAAATAGTTATGTTTTTCTGTATAGGTCAACACCGTTTCATTCTCACTCTCATTGGACACCGCCCAATGTTTTAGGTCCTTCATTGAGTCTTCGAAATGATACCGAGCATCGCGTGAACGCCACAAGGTCCAATGAACGATGATACCCGAATCGGCTTCGTTTGCCACCGTACGCAACTGCGGATTGAGGTCATCGTGGCTCAACACCACATCGGCACGATGACGGATAGTAGCATCGAGAAAACGCTTACAATGTTCGGGTGCAAACTGTATAGAGTCGTGTCGGTCGCTTGCCTTATAAGGGATATGGACTGCCGTGGCAATCATCTGTTCCATACCCCAAGGTGAGTTGTCAGCGTTCATTGAGACATCGCTCACGATACGATATTTAGATGGCGAATCGGGGAACTCCGTCTGCATCTGGTTATACACCTTATAGAGCAATGTCGCCATCGCCTTGCATCGGTTTTTCTGCTTATGTTCAGGCGCAGCCACAATGGTTTCTTCCAAGGCTATCGGCTGCTCCTGCAGTTGCACCAGATAAGGCATCTCAAGGTTGGTGAAAGTGGACAAGGTGGTCTCGTACTTAGTGTATCCAATGAAAGAGACAATAACCAACTCCTTCGGTGACATATCGGTCGAGAGAGTGAAGATGCCATTTGCATTCGTTGCCGTACCAACAATAGGGTCGTTTGCAAGATAGACCGTGGCGTAAGAGATGGGTTCATTGTTCTTATCGACCACTCGACCACAATAGGTCCGTGCCTCTATCGATGCAAAGGGAAGGCACATCAACGTCATGAAGGCTATGTAAATAACGGATTCTTTTATGTGTAGCATTTGATCTATATCTTTATTCTGTAAGAAAACACTGCAAAGAATATGCC
>CAVJQD010000018.1:0-26702 GCA_963651555.1 uncultured Clostridium sp.
GTCCATAGATGTTTTTGTGGGGCTACCAAGTTCTCAATGTTCTGTGAATAGGCAGCATCACAAAGCATGACATAGAATCCATAGATATGCTTTTCGCCATTGTCGGTTTCCTTATTCCATTTCTTAATAGCAGAAGCCAATTCGTTAGCACCCGATGATGCTTGGTTACCATCAGTCATTAAGAAGAAATAGTCAACTTTGGTCAAAGTTGTCTCGTGCTTATAGAAGTCTTCAAAGGGGACAAAAATGTCAGTATGACAGTTGGTATTTTTAGAAGGATCAAGTTTATCTATGCTTTTGCATATTTTGTGTTTCCCTTCCTTAGTTGCTTTTTCCGATGCTATCTTTGTGACAGGATGATTGGCATCAGTAAAGGTCTTAACCACTATTTCGGTGCTTTCATCAGGTATATCCCGAATAGCGTTCTTGAGATTAGTTGTTACAGTAGACCAAATTTTTTCGCTACCTTTATAGCCTGTCATGCTGGCAGTTACATCTAGGTAGTACACTCTTCGTTCCTCTGCAAAAGCACAGAACGATAATGCAAGAAGCAGGATTACAGTTGTTAGTTTTTTCATACGATATTTATTTTTCGTTACTTTCAAATTGTGATTTTGATATACGAGTACCAGATGATTGTGGGTATTGACTTTCTTCTATCCAATAGGTAAGTTCTAGGACAGAATAGCCTGTTGAGTTATTTGTCACATAGAATGCATCGTCTTTGGAATACATGGTATCAAAACGATTCCGTTCGGCTTTTACTTTAGTGTAGTAATAACCCTGTTGTTGGATATAACAGGTGCGAGATTCGCGAGGACCAATATATAAGGTAGTGTATAGACCACCGGAATTCTTCATCACCTTGACGGTTAGTTCGCGCTCAGACTTGTTGTTGATCGTTAGTCTTGCACTCTCTGCAAAGACAGGGAGAGCAAGGACAAGAAGGAATAGTACCAGCCAATAGCGGGTACATGACTGTGATGTTTGAATCGTTTTCATGGGCAATATGTTTATTGTTCTACATTTCGCATATATACATAAAAAAGGCGTGGAGTCTGGTTGTTGTTTGCTCCACGAATCAGGTTTCTCGCATTGCCTTTGTATGGGAACAAACAACGCGAAACCCACGCCGATATGTTATCATCGGCGTACTAAACCTGATCCTTAGAGTCAGTTACTATACTATACTGTTACATATACTATACTGCTACAGATTCTATACTGTTACATTACTGCTACAGATTCTATACTGTTACAGATACTATACATCTACAGATACATACAGCTGCTGATACTGATGCTCCTTAGATACATTAGTACGGAATAAACATATCCCGCGGGCGTCGTCGTTGCTGTGTTCTGCATACAAGTAGAAATTTTGCGAGAATTTCGATTCGTCAGAACAGAGCGTCAATCAACGCCTTTCATTATGTCTGCTACGCCCACCCTTTTGTGTTTGCAAAAGCTCTTCAATCTTACTCCGGAAAGAGAGTGATACAAAGGCGTCATCTGCCTACACGCCCGATGTGGGTTTCGCGTTGCAAAGTTAAGTATTTTAATTATTGTAGGCAAGCCTTAGGGGCTTTTTCTTGAAAATTTGTGTATTTAGGGGGGGGGATAGGCGGCTAATGATAAGCATATTGTAATTTTTACACAACTATGTTAGGAAGTATGTCAAAAGACATACACGGACGCCTAAAGCGTATTGACATGGATTGGAAATAAACAGACAACGGACTGCTGCATTAAAGGACAAAAGACCGCTACTCTAAAAAACTGATTAACATAAACCGTGGAACAAATATTGCCAAAAATTCGAGCAAGATATAGTCAAACATAGGGGACTTTTGGGTGTCTGAAGGGTGGGGGTATGGTAAATGTAGGGAGAAAGTGGCATAGAGGCAGTCTGGAAGCGGCTTGAAGGTATTATATCCCCTCGGTAAGGTAAGCTGTATCAACCGTGTATCTACCGTGTATGTACCGTGTTTGTTTCGTCGGATGTCGCAGACAAGTATGGGGCAGAGTCGGGGCAGGTTCTTAATTAATAGGTAACAATTAACAATTAATATGGACGGTTGATGCGGAAAGCTTTGTCCTGAATTAGGTTGACTATCTTTGTGGGTAAGTTCTGAGTTAGGTTGACAGTCTTTGGGGATTAGTTCTGGGTTTGGTTGACAGTCTTTGTGGATTAGTTCTGAGTTAGGTTGACAGATTTTTCATCAAGCATAGTTTTGGATTGAGAGTTTGGAATTAGGATGAGGATATTGTCTTTTGGGAAAATAGTAGTATCTTTGTCGGCGAATAAAAGACTTAAAATAGTATGTTTTAGCATACAATAAAAGACTTGAATAGTATGTTTCATCATATAACAAAAGACTTTGAATAGTATGATTCACCATGTTGTATTCTTTCGTCTATTAGACGAAGCGGAAGGGCATAGCAAGCTTGAGAATGCCCAGATAATAAAAGAAGGATTGCTTGGACTTCGCAGTAAGATTGATGTACTTGTCAGTGAAGAAGTAGGCATCAATATACCTAATGCCACTAAGACTGACTACGACATTTGTCTACAGTGCACCTTCAATAAGTGGGAGGATGTAGATACGTATCAGAACCACCCCGAGCATCTCAAGGTGGCTGCTTACATAGGTAAATGTAGGTCGGCTCGAGCAGCCGTTGACTACGAGATATAGGGTTGCCCTAAAAAGGACATTTCCCCTACTCTGCTGCGCTTTGGATTTCCTCTTTCGAGACTTGCGAGACGGGATCGACTTCTTCTAACTCGAGCGTACCCTTGGCAAGGCGATGGTCGTGTATACGTCCCAAGACAAAGAGGAGTATACAGTTCAGCAGGAAGTATCCGCCGGCTAGTATCCAAAGGGAGATATACTCCTTGCTGGTCTGAGCCAATGTAGCGCCCATCGAGTTGATGTGAATAAAGCCGTGTGCGCCCCATGTATATGGGAAGAAGTACGACAGTATCCGCCAAGCACGGGGCAGCATCTGCTGTGGCCACGACACGCCTGCGATAAAGAGGAATATAAGACTCGTTGAGATAAGGAGTACCATACCGCTCTCTCGATTGCGGACAAAGACAGAGACACACATTGAGAAGTAGATCGTTGCCAAGAGGAATGGCACATAGAACTTCATTATATCGATTGGGTTGCCTATATGCGGCAGACTGAATAGCCGTGGGATAAGCAATAGGTCGATTGCACCCAGGGCAAGGTAGATAAGAAAATACGCCATGGAACGACCTAAGGTGATACGAAGTACGCTTGCCGAACGCCTAGCGCCCGGCAATAGGAACAGTTGACGATTCTCTTCTCGAGCCGTTCCACCCAACATACATATACCAAAGAATAAGGTTTGGTGCAGTATCAGCATCAGTACGGCCGGTATAAGGAATGAGGCGTATCCGCCCGTGGGACAGAACAGTGCCGTTTCGGTATAGGGTGCGTCTTGAACAAGCGACCATGCGAACTCCTCATTGTAGCCCATGGCTTCGTAACGATCAATCTGTATGTTGCGCATGGATTCGAGCATCACTTGGTTACAACTCAGGTAGATCGCCTTCATGTATAGGAACGAAGACATGTCGCAATAGAGCGATATATGTGCTTGTTCAAGTCCGGAGTTGATAGCCGCAGCATAGTCCGATGGGAAATAGATAATACCGTGTACCTTTTGGTCGCGCATCAGTATCTCAGCCTCTTGCATTGAGGTGCAAGAGTAAGCGATAGTGATATCGGGACAGGCGTTCCACTTATGCAAGAACTCACGGCTCTCTTGCGATGTCGACATATCGACCACAGCCACAGGGACATTCTCTACATTGTCTTTCCAATAGATGCAGTTATACAGTATTGGGTAGGCGATACCGGCAAGGATAAAGATGACCAATACACCTGGGTCATGAAAGATACGGCGGAGTTCGTCGACGAAGACGAAACTTGCCTCTTTGACTTTCAACCACTGTGTATAAAAGAAACGATATATCATAACATCAGTTACTTAAGAGGATAGTTTTGGTACAACATGGCTTTGTAGAGCCTCGGCGACACAATCAGCGGCATGATAAAGAAGCAACAGAGGCCTAAGCACAATGGGATAGAATTGATCATTGGTGCAGCCATCAAGGCTTCATTGACATATATTCGATAATAGTAGCGCAGTGGCACTAAGTAGGTCCATGCCTGAATAGCAGGTAGCATGTTCATCACGGGATAGGTGAAGCCTGAGAGCGAGAAGCCTAACATACCATATAGGGCTCCTATCGACACGGCATCACGCAAGGTAGGCAGTACGCCAATGATGCATATTGCCATGGACTCCATTGCAAAGATGAGCAGTATCATTGACAATAGTAACCGTGTCAGCGAGCCATTTACAGGGAAATGCATAAACTTGAACAAGATAAGTTGGCAGCCTAAGCCTAAGACGATATAGAGTATGGTATAGGGTATCAACTTGCCTATCATTGCAATGGTGTAGTTACCTCCAGCTGCGCGCAACCATTCGTGGCAAGTACGGCACTTGAGTTCAAAGCCTATGGCAAAGATGGTCAACATCAATACTACCAATGCCAATATGCCAGGTAGGATGGTCGATACGAGATAGACAGCGTAATTGCTCCATGGGTTGGCGATAAAGTGTGCCTCTATCGTGACTGGCTGAATGCGCTTCATGATCAAGTCATCGGGCAAACCTTTCTTACGAAGAACCTCTCGTTGGAATGCACCAGAGGTTAGGTTACACATCGTCAAGAGTTGCTTGTAGGCAGTGCTTGCACCGACTGTATAAGCATTATTGGTATAGAACTCCATCTGTGGGCGTTTGAAAGCCACAAGGTCGGAGTAGAAGTTGTCTGGTATGACCAATATGCCAAACACTTCTCCTCGTTGCATGGAGCGTCGGGCTTCTGCGAAATCAGCAGTGACAAGTATAATATCCACCGATGAGGTTGCTTCCATCTCATGGCACAGACGACGCGAGATAGTAGTCATATCCTTATCGACTACCGCTACTGGCATCTTCTCCGGACTTCCGCCTAACATGATAGTCAGGAAGAAGAAGGTAGAGAGTATCATCACGCCAACAGACGCAAAGATATATAGCGGTCGTACGAACATACGACTAAGCTCTCGACGCATCACTCGCCACACCAAAGAGAAAAAAGGACGCATATACGATCTCTAAACTATTAGGATATCCCTTATCTTACTACAATTGCCGTCATTCCTGGACGGAGGTTAGGAATATGGGTAGTAGGCTTTGCCTTCACGTCAAAGGTGCGGACATCGTATTGGCCATTAGCCTGTGTGCTACGCCAAGTGGCATACGAGCCCATGGCTTTGATATAGGTGACCACGACATCGTAGGTATTCTCGCCAAGGGCAGGGATACGCACATTGAGGTGTGTACCAGGGGTTATGCCTTGGAGCATATCCTCTCGCACGGCGAAAGTGAACCACATATCGTCGAGATCGACAATAGCCATTACAGGACTACCCTGTCCTACGAGTTCGCCGGTTTTAGGGAAGCGTTCGGATACCTCACCGTCGATAGGTGAGAGCAGATAGCGTTCGGCAGCGGCAGCCTCGACCTCTTGGATGATACCATCGACACGAGCCACTTGAGCAGCAGCGGCTGCTTTATCCTCGTCTCGTGCACCTGCCATTGCCATGTCGTACTGACTCTTAGCGGCACGGGTTGTTGCGACAGCGGCTTTATACTGAGCCTCTACCTCATCTTTCTTCTGTTCGCTCACGACGCCTTTCTCATATAGGCTCTTCACACGCTGGTAGCTCTTGCGATAGATCTCTTCGCCTGCACGGGCTTTTTGCCATAACTCGTAGGCACCTGTTATCTGTTGTTGCTGTGCGCCATTCTGTGCTTTCTGATTAACGGCCTCAGCCGCAGCACGAGCAGCTTGTGCCTGAGCCATCTTTGCTTCTACTTCGGGTGAGTTGATGACAACAAGGGTATCGCCTTTCTTTACTTTGTCTCCTTCTTCGAATAGGTAGAGTTCAATTCTGCCTGGCACTTTACCCGACACACGATACTCAGTGGCTTCGGCTTCACCCGTGATGAGTATCTCCTCGGGTTGCAATGCGAAGACGCCTACCAATGCGACTATTACCACTACTATCAACATGGCAGCCAGTCCTAACAACAGACTGCCTTTCTTTTCTTTCTTCATAAGGGATGTTCTAAAAATTTCACGTTTTGTTATTTAACTATTTGGGATGTCTCACCACTTTTTGAGCGCTTTGTGTTTTTTATTTGTATCTGCTTGCCTTTCACTCAGTCACAATGTCCACATTGTTCCTTCGTTCAAGCCAACCATCTACTAAATAAAAATCCACAAATCATCTCAAAAGCAATTTTTAGAACATCCCTTAATATCAATATCTGAGTGTACCTGTATATTTCTTAAAGTATGTCTCGCATACTTGTGCCTCTACATCTGCATCTATCTTATCGGATGCAGCCGAGAGCCATGCAGTCTGTGCCTGCATTAGGTCGGACGCCGTTGCCATTCCAGCACCGAAAGCCTCTTGCGCAAAGCGCAATACCTCTTCGGCATTCCGCACACCCAACTCCGTCATGGCAACCTTTTGATTTGCCTCCAACACTTTCTGGTTAGCCTGAGTGATTTGGAGCGTCAACATCTCTCGAGCGTCTTGGGTCTTCAACGCTACTGCCTTTGCTTCGTGTTTGGCTGCTTTCAGGCGGAGTATATCATCGGCATGGGCAATAGGAATGTTCACTACGACACCGGCAGAGAAGAAGCCGTGTCCGTGCCAATCATTGCTAAAGCCATTGTCTGCATTCGGGTTTGTGTAGATATAATTAGCCGACGCCATGATATTCGGTTGCAGACCTGCTGCCATTATCTTAGCATTACTCTCGGCAATTTTCTGTGCTTGTTCGAGTAGTTGAATCTCTGAGCGAGACTCTACAACCGATGCGTAATCGCTAATAGAATCGTGCAACACTATCTCGCCTACATGTGAGTCATCGAGTAGGATGTCCTGGTTAAGCGGAAAACCACATATCTGACATAGTGCCATCTTGCTCAGCACCAGTCCGTTGTCGGCTTGCAGTTTCTTTAACTCAGCCTCACCACGTTTCTGCTTTACCTTCAGCAGATCGGACTGCGTTGCCATACCTTCTTGTACTAAGGTGGTGACATCTTGCTCTAAAGTCAGTAGCAGATTGTAATATTTGGTTGCGAGTTCTTGTTTCTTTTGCACCGAGATAACACGCCAATAGGCTTCGTCGACCGACACGATAATATCGTCACGCTTGCTGTCTGCCTCTATGTTCACTGACTGTTCGGTTGCCTTGGCTATTCGGTATAACTCACGAAGGCGACCGCCTACATAGATAGGCTGACTGATACCCACTTGACCTACAAAGAGGTGTGTTAGGTCGAGGTCTAACGCCTTATAAATCTGCTGATAGGCATCGGCTAACATCTGTCCCGACTCGTTTTGCAAAGCCATTACTTGGGCACTCACCTCCGGGAGCGATTGCGTTTGCTGAGTGAGTTGGTTCATTGCCGACTCCTCGCTCCATTGGAAAGAAGCCGAACCGTCTTGGCCAACGGTAGCCGTACCGAAGGTGAAGTCCATCTGATTAGGCAGCAAGACTGCATGTTGCGAGTTCCAAGTATATGCTGCATTGGCAGTTACCTTCGGGAACATGGCAGCCAAAGCTGCTTGACGATTGAGCTTGGCTGCTTCTCGCAACTCGTTGTTCGCCTGCTCCGACGATGCCTTCAATGCATAACCACGACAGTCTTCCAATGTCAGCATCTGCACTACTTCCGCTTGCAACGGGAGTACTGACATCAGTAAACCGATATAGATTATACTTCGTTTCATACTTAGTTCTTCTTGCAAAGCATCTGGATATCTGTGCCTTCGATCGTACGCTCTTCATCCTCTTGCGACTCGCCTTTGTAAGTGAGGTTGAAGATGATATTATTCTCGTAGGTTGTACCAGTTCCCGATACGGTAATATCGAACACTTCGTTGCGTGTCTTAGTGAATGTGATGATAGAGTCACGCACTGTGCCTAACACTGTGTGTACATGAATGGTATCAGAATACTCCGTTACGATAGGCAGATTGAGTGTGCGAGTAAATGGATCAAAGGTCAGTTCATCCTCTGATAACACGCCTTCGGTGTGATATACATCGCCGTTCAATTGGTCGAAGGTAAGCAATACCTTGTCGCCATCTTTTAGGCTCACCAATTCAAAGGAGCCAGTTTCGTTTGCCAAGTTCACCGTAGACGATTCCTTCACTTTATGGTTACTCTCGCTTGGCACTTTCAATGTTACCTTTCCGGTTGTCTTAAACCGATAACCGCCTTTGGCATCGCGAATCTCTGCCGAATCTGAGCACGACGCCAATAGCAGGCATACAACGCTCAATAGTACTAATTGCTTCTTCATTATTTTTATTATTTTAATTCCTTATTAATGATATAGACTGCTGTACTTACAACTTTGTCAGTCGGTCAATCCGAGCACACTTATACAAAACGTTTGCCATTGGCATGGCTAAATTGGTCAATTTTGCTAAACTTTTAGTACTTTAATATTCAGTTGCTGATAATATGCCAAAAGGAAAGAAAAAAGTGTAACAGTTGCGCGCAATCACTCTACCATTACTTGGTAGAGACTACAATTAGTCAAGTAGATAGCCAAAGTTGTTCGACAATTGGACCATACGGTCGTAATCTTCAGGCGAAAGGTCTTGGAAATAGAAGTTACGAGGGTCTACTGGCTGGTCTCGCAAGCGCACTTCATAATGCAAGTGGGGTCCTGTCGACTTGCCTGAGTTACCGACAAGGGCGATGACGTCTCCGCGTTTTACCTTCTGTCCTTCACGGACCAATGGCTTAGAGAGATGGGCATAGAGTGTGGTATAACCAAATCCGTGGGAGACTACTACTGTATTCCCATAGCCTTGCTTCCAGCCTACGAAAGAGATCTGTCCGTTTCCGGTGGCATATACGTCGGTACCCACTGGGGCTGTGAAGTCCATACCCGCATGGAAACGAGGTGTGTGATAGACTGGGTCCATGCGGTAGCCATAACCACTTGCCACGCGTGTTAAGTCCTTATTGAGTACTGGCTGAATGGCCGGCAAGTTCTCTAAACGAATCTCGCGCGTCTTTGCGAGTTGGATAATATCCTCATAGGACTTGGCTTGCACATATAGTTCATTCTCTATTAGGTCAGCCTTGCGTGTGATCTCGGTAACCAGTTCGGAGTTGGTCATTTGCATGATGGAGTCGTAATACTCAATGGACTGCGTTGCTCCCCAACGGGCAGACATTGGTATAGGTTCGGCTTGGAAGAGCACTCGATAGAGGTTGTCGTCGCGTTGCTGAAGGTCCGACAAGACAAGCTGCATCTGGTCGATCTGCTTCGAGAGCGTTGTGTATTGTGTCTTTAGCGCATCGCGTTCCCTAACGACTTGTTTCTCACGAGGTGATGGGAAGAAAGAGAAGAACAAGAAGAAGAATACGACACCGAATAGTATTCCCAACACGATATATGTCAATCCTTTTCGAACCACATAGCCCAATGTATGATCGATGCGTTCAATAGTCAGCGTGTCAGGATTTAAGTGGTACTTTTTCTTCATCGCGTTTCGATTGTTAGTGCTTTAATATCTCCGTTGTCCTTTGTTTGGTTTCGGAGTAGAAGGATTCGAGGATGGTACATGTCTCTGCAACAAAAGTTGTACCAAATCGGGTCGGTGGATACGCAGCAGTGCCTTGCGTATTTCGCTTTGGTATTCAGGTTTATACCAGAAGAAGAACTGACGTTGTTGTAGTTTATCCTCCTTTGTTCGCGCAACATAAATAGGCTCCATCGTGTAGGGATTGAGACCTGTATAATACATCTCAGTGGCAAGCGTCATCGGCGTTGGGGTAAAGTCTTGCACTTGTTCCAATTGAAAATGCATCTTCTTTGTCTCCACAGCCAACATGGCCATATCCTCGAGAGTACACCCTGGGTGCGAGGATATAAAATAGGGTATGAGTTGTTGGTGTAAGTCGTGTTCCCGATTCACCTTCTCAAAGAAGGCGTTAAACTGTTGGAAGCATTCGAATGGCGGTTTGCGCATTAGTTGCAACACGTGCGAAGAGGTATGCTCGGGGGCCACCTTCAAGCGTCCTGACACATGCTTGCATATCAACTCTTGTGCATATTCGTCGGTCAATAAATCGAAGCGGATACCGCTACCGACAAAACTCTTTTTGATATTCGGCAAGGCATCGACCGAGCGATAGATATCCAGCAACGGGGCAAAGTCGGCGTTTAGGTTCTTGCAGCGATTGGGTTGCAGGCAGGATGGGCGACGGCACTTCTCGCACAGCGACAAGTCTTTGCCGTGCATGCCATACATATTCGCAGACGGTCCGCCAAGGTCGCTTATATATCCTTTGAAGTCAGGCATTTGGCACACTTTGCGAACCTCGTTCATTATCGACTGTTTGCTGCGCGATACCACATGTTTGCCTTGATGGGCAGAGATAGTACAGAAAGCGCACCCTCCAAAGCAGCCACGGTGCAGGTTCACGGAAAAGCGTATCATCTCGAAGGCAGGGATAGTCTTGTCCTTATACTTCGGGTGCGGTAGACGGGTGTAAGGCAGGTCGAACGAAGCATCTAACTCCTCGGTTGTCATTGTGGGGAACGGAGGATTGATAACCACATATTGGTCCTTCACGTGTTGAACCAAACAATGCGCCACCGTGCTATTGGAATATTCCTCAATCTGTCGGAAGTTCTCCGCTTGGCAACGCTTATCGCGCAGGCATTGCTCGTGCGAGTAAAGCAACACGGACTCTTGCGGATAGGACTTGGATACATAACCTGTTTGCGGAATGTTCGTTGGTACACAATGCTCCTTTTGCATAGCCTCCACAATGGCACGTATCGGTTTCTCACCCATGCCATAGATAAGTAGGTCCGCCTGAGAATCGACCAAGATACTCGGTTTCAACGAGTCTGCCCAATAATCGTAATGGGTAAGCCTACGCATTGAGACTTCGATGCCGCCGATAACGATGGGGGTATTAGGAAAGAGGCGTTTCAGTATGTTAGCGTAAGTAATAGTACAATAGTCGGGTCGCATACCGGCTCTCCCATCGGGCGTGTAGGCATCGTCTGAACGTCGGCGCCGATTCGCTGTATAATGGTTTACCATGGAATCCATGCTGCCTGCCGTGATAGCAAAGAATAGACGCGGTATGCCTAACTTTGTGAAGTCGCGAAAGTCGCCATGCCAATCGGGTTGCGGAACGATAGCGACTCGTAGTCCCATGGCTTCGAGTGTCCTTCCGATAACTGCTGCGCCAAAGGAGGGATGGTCTATGTAGGCATCGCCTGAGAACAAGATTACATCTAAGTAATCCCATCCTCGTAGTTCCACTTCTTTCTTGGTTGTTGGCAGGAAATCGGTCAACATAATTCCTTTACTTTATCTTGTGTGATAGTACCATCCAAAGATGTCACAATGACTATTCTATTGACCGTCCGATGCATTTATTCTATCTGCATCTCCAATTCTTTTCGCAGGGTATCGAGTTCCTTATTACGCTCTGCCATGTGATGAAAGCGCTCTATTGCGGTCATGGTTGCAGAGAATATACGCTGCTCTTCGACACGTCTACTCAATGTAATCTTATCGTTCTGCAAAGCATCTGCCAAAAAGGCAGTAATCTTCTGCTTATTGGTAGAGAACAGTTCGTCTTGAAACGCATTCGCCAACACTACCTCTATGGTATTGCCTTGCTGTTTATACTGCGCATTCATCAGCATTGCTTTCACACGCTCTTCGCCATTAAACTGCATGGGTAGGTCCAGCCACGCTTTTTCTAAGTCAGCGGCACTAAACTGCTTATCTCGCAGTACCTTCGTCTGTTCGGGGGTCTGAGTGGATGTTTCCTCTTTCGGTTGTGCCGACTGCATTGTTGCACGGATAGAGATATGCGACGGCGACTTAGGTGCAAAGGAGGGCGTTGCCGCAGGTTGGGTAGTCACGGTTGCATTACTCGCTGCCTCTACCGACTGGGTCACGGGTTGGGTTGTCTGAGAAGTCGGTTGAGATGTCGGTGTTTGAGTCACAGGCTTCGCTGTTGTTGGCGATGGAGTTGGTGTCTGAGATGCAGGGGTTGGCACCTGAGTTGGAGTAGCCTTTGGTTGAACAGGTGCAACGGGTGCTACCGTCTCTTGCGGCATCATCAAGCGGCATATCTTTATCAACGCCAACTCAACGGTCAAGCGTTTATTCTTCGAGGTCCGATATGCGACATCGCAATCGTTGATGATATCCAAGGCTTTGAACAAGAAATTCACGCTGCAGGAACGGGCTTGTTCCTCATATCCTTGACGCACCGAGTCGCTTACCTCGAGCAACTTAGTTGTGGCCGCGTCCTTGCTTACCAACACATTACGCAGGTGCGAACCCAATCCGACAATGAAGTTCTGTGCATCAAATCCCTTAACCAATATCTCGTTAAAGAGCAACAGTACCTCACTCACATTGCACTGCAAAGCACTTCTCACCACTTTGAAATAGTACTCAGCATCCAATACATTCAGTATCTCAATGGCACGCTCGTAGGTAATCTCCGAACCGCAGTAACTAACCAATTGGTCAAAGATAGATAGCGCATCGCGCATACCCCCATCGGCTTTCTGTGCCACCACGTTGAGTGCTTCTGGCGAAGCCGTTACACCTTCCTTCGCTGCGATGTTCTGCAAGTGTAAGACAATGTCATTCACTGTGATACGAGAGAAATCGTAAACTTGGCAACGGGATAGGATAGTAGGAATGACTTTGTTTTTCTCTGTCGTAGCCAAGATAAAGATAGCGTACGATGGCGGTTCTTCCAAGGTCTTCAGCAATGCGTTGAAGGCATCCTTCGAGAGCATGTGGACCTCATCGATGATAAACACTGAGTACTTACCTACTTGCGGCGGGATACGAACTTGCTCTATCAGCGTGCGGATATTGTCGACCGAGTTGTTCGATGCGGCATCGAGTTCGTGTATATTAAAGGACCGTTGTTCATTGAACGCTTTACACGACTCGCATTCGTTGCAGGCTTCCTTGTCTGCCGTTGGATTGAGGCAGTTGATGGTCTTAGCAAAGATACGAGCACAAGTGGTCTTACCCACACCACGCGGTCCGCAAAAGAGATAGGCTTGTGCTAAGTGGTTAGTCGTTATTGCATTCCTAAGGGTCTGCGTCAAACTGCTCTGTCCAACCACCGATTCGAAGGTCGTTGGGCGATACTTACGGGCTGATACGATGTAATTTTCCATATCCACAGTGATATATCATAGATATGTGACAAAGGTATGCAATCTTTCTCAAATACGCAAACAAGGTAGCAAAAAAAAACGGAGCATCCGCATCAAGTGCTTGTTTTCACCTCGATTTCCCTATCCTGCGAGTGCAAAAAGAGAACAAAACGACAAGTTTTATGGTTGTTTTGGAAAATTTGGGCGTTAATATATTACTTCTGATTATTAACGGTTATAGGCATAAAAAGGGTCATTTTTGGGGTTTCAAGGGTATCACAAGGGCACGGTTGGATAGGCTATCCCTACGTTATCCCTACGTTATCCCTACGATAACCCTCCTACATGGGTTGGTCATCGTATTTTACCGCCTTCCTTTAAGAATTGAGGTAGTCGGCTTTTACATTTGAAGAGAGTAGACTCTTGGCACAAACTTATTGCATAGTAATTTCTATGCAGTTTGCACCTTTGAATAGTATTTCTTATGGAATAATTGAGAGAGAGAAAAGGCTACTCTTCTACTTCCTCAGTGTGTTCTCCAACTGTCTTACGGACCGGCGCAGGAAAGAGTCGATTTCCATTTGCTCCGAGACATTATGGATAGAGTGCAGCACTGTGGCATGGTTGCGGTTACCCATCGCAGCACCTATCTCCGACAACGACTTATCGGTCAGTTGTTTAGCGAGGTACATCGCCACTTGGCGGGCTTGAGCAATCTCACGCTTACGAGATTTGGTATAGACCATTTTCTCAGACACATTGAAATGCTGGCACACTTGTGAGGTGATGTTCTCGAACTCTATCGTGTGGTCTTTTACTTGCACGATACGACCCACGACTTGCTCTGCCAACTCCATATTGACTTGAGCATCGGTCAGTGTG
The DNA here is from genome assembly GCA_963651555.1 of uncultured Clostridium sp. GTDB lineage: Bacteria > Bacteroidota > Bacteroidia > Bacteroidales > Paludibacteraceae > Colicola. Next base: position 14,231 of record CAVJQD010000018.1, read on the forward strand.
GAATAGGCTAATAGCGAAGCCAACACGCCTTCCAAGTCGCGCACATTATCGCGCACGTTCTCTGCCACATAGTCAACCACGTCAGCCGAGATGTCAAGTCCATCTCGATAGATACGGTTGTTTAGGATATCCTTACGGAGTTGATAATCAGGTTGTAACATCTCGGCAGTCACACCCCATTTGAATCGTGTGATAAGTCTGTCCTCTAAGCCTTTCAAGTCAACCGGTGCACGGTCGGAAGTAAGGATGAGTTGCTTACCCATCTGATGCAAATGGTTGAAGATAAAGAAGAATGTATTCTGCGTTCCTTTCTTATCTGCCCAGTATTGTATATCGTCAACTATCAGTACATCAATGGTTTGATAGAAATTAATGAAGTCGTTTATGGTGTTGCCGACCACAGCGTCCATGTATTGCACTTGGAACGTGTTAGCCGACACATAGAGTACGCGTTTCTCAGGGTAGAGTTGCTTTACTTGATTACCGATGGCATTGGCAAGGTGGGTCTTTCCTACTCCACTGCCACCAAAGATGAACAATGGATTGAAGATATTCTTTCCTGGATCGGCCGCAATGGTATGCCCAGCGGTATAAGCCAACTTATTGCACTCACCTTTGACGAATGTCTTGAAGGTATAGTTAGGGTTCAACTGCGGGTCGAGACTCGGCATCTGACGCTGCGCTGCATACGGATAACTCTTCTGATCACGCTTCACAGGCTTCTCGTCCTCCACAGCACCTTGGCTCGGGATTGTTGAACCAGCACCCGACTGACTATCGATCAAGACACGATACTCCAAGCGAGTACCTGCTCCAAAGACACGGAAGATGGTCTTGCGAAGTAAATCGATGTAGTTCTCCTCTATATACTCAGCAATGAACTGGCTCTTGACTTGCAGCACCAAGACTCCGTTTTCATATTGCATAGGCACGAGCGGAGCGAACCAAGTCTTAAAAGCCGACTTGGACAAGTTGTCCTCCAAGATCTGAAGACACTCTCCCCACTGTGATACACAATTGTTCATTACTTTTTTTATTACTGTTTTAATTATTCGCAAAGCCGATTAGAAGAGTGCAAAAAAATTGCCTCACAAACAACATACGTTGGCGTTCGGCCTTTTCTAACAAGTTCGCTCATCTCTTTTTCTCTACGATAAACGGACTGCTATCGTTCTTTCGATTTGCGTTGCAAAGTTCACTTTTTTTTCTCAATTACACAAGCCTCCGTTTGCTCACTCCTCCCGACAAACACCCTATCCATTTTGGTTTCAAAAGGTTACGTATAACCTACTCTGTATCAACCGTCCGAAATTCCTTCAACAGCCGTAAGGTGTTATTCTACAACACATTGAAGACAGTTACGAAAACGGAATCTATTCTGTCGATTATTTATAAAATGAAGTTGTTAAAGGCTAACTATCAGCATTTAACAATCTTTTTTGCTTTTTTGTTATTTAGAATAACATCCGATTACTGTTTCACAATAGGGCTCTCAATTACCGAACTGATAGGTAATGCCAACGGCGTGTCGATAGGTCACATTATGTTCGACTTGCGCAGACAACAGTTCCCTATCGATATCCACATCGCGAGAATAAATATACGAGAAACGATAGTAGAAATGCAGGGAATGGTTCTCCGCAATCTGCCAATGCAAACCCAACTCTGGGTGTATAAAATTCACATACTGTCTATACTGCGGCAAGTCGGCACGCGTGGCGCATTGGTTCAAGTAATCTGTCGGCACATTAAGCATGTTCCTTACTTCCATCATCAGATGCAGGCGCAAAGGTTTGTTCGGTATCGTGTAGTCGACACGCAGGCGAGAACGCAACGACAACTCCGCATTCGGTTTCTCTGCTCTGTCCACTGAGTCTGAACGATAGTCTACATCGAACCGCTCTCGCAGTGCGATTTTCCATTGACCCAATTTCACTTGGGGCGTCACGAAGAAAAAGAAACGATGGCGGATGAACTTATTCGGGTCGGTCCAACCCTTGTCGCCATATAACTTCAAGGTATATCCGCAACCCAATGATACATAGTCGATTGGTTTATACGAGAACGACACTGTTGTATAGGACTTCTCAAAATATGGCTCAATCGTACCTTTACCCACGGGCGTCCCTTGCACGACTTGACCAAACGCATAGCCTGCATCATACTGAGCCGTACTGCCACCCAAGATGGTACGCACCTCTTCTTCAACTTCGAGTGTAAACTTGCCTTTCCACGTCTTATCGAACTCAATCCGTGTACGCAGTTCCATCTCATGTTTCGTGTTCGTTGTCTCCTCTATTGCCTCGTCTGCCCACACCGACAACGCACTCGTCAACCCGACAAGCACCAATAATACCCTATAATATATTCTTTTCATCCGAAATCGCCTTATTTGCCTATTTCTGCATATCCACTAATTTACGGTAATACCCATTGGCGGCATACAGTTCCTCATGCCGACCTCGTTCCGCAATCTCGCCTTCATGCAGGACGCATATCAGGTCCGCCTTTCGGATTGTCGATAAACGGTGCGCCACCACAATCGTCGTACGGTTCTGCATGAGGTGGTCAAGCGCATCTTGCACCAGCCGTTCCGACTCCGTATCCAATGCCGAGGTAGCCTCGTCTAATATCAATATCTGCGGGTTCTTTAAGATAGCTCGTGCTATCGATATTCGTTGCCGTTGCCCACCCGAGAGGCGCGAACCACGATCGCCAATGCAAGTCTGATAGCCGTCGGGGGTTGCGGTAATGAAATCGTGCGCATTGGCTATCTTGGCTGCACGCACAACATCCTCCATCGTCGCACTATCGACACCAAAAGTGATGTTATTATAGAAGGTGTCGTTGAACAATATCGCTTCTTGGTTCACATTACCCATGATGCTACGCAGATCGAATGTCCGCAGGTCGCGCACGTCAATACCGTTCACCAGCACCTGTCCCTCGTTCACATCATAGAACCGTGGTAGAAGGTCGACCATCGTGGTCTTGCCCGAGCCCGACTGACCCACCAACGCTATTGTCTGGTTTCGATGAATGGGCAGGTTGATATGCTTGAGCACTGGGCGACCATCTTCATACGAGAACGACACGTCCTTATACTCGATAAACACATCTCCGCCATCGCCTTCGGAAAGACTCTTTGGATGCTCAGGTTCTTTGATGGACGACTCCGTGTCGAGTATCCTATCGATTCGTTCCAGCGACGCCATACCTTTGCGAATGGAATAGGCTGCCTTGCTTAGGTCTTTCGCGGGGTTGATGATGCTGTAGAAGATGACAAGGTAATAGATAAACTCGGGTGCCGTGATGCTTGAGTGATTCGATAGTATCAGTCCGCCGCCGTACCACAAGAGTATGGCAATCATCATGGTACCCAACGCCTCACTCACGGGGTGGGCTAAGGTATACTTGCGATGTATTCTATTAAAGGTCGCACGCGTGGCATTATTCAGTTTCTCGAAGCGGTCGATCAATTTCTTCTCTGCGTTGAACGCTTTCACCACACGCAGTCCGCCAAGCGTCTCATCGATTTGATTGAGCAACTCGCCTGTCTGCTCCTGCCCTTTGGTTGACCTTTTCTTGAGGTTCTTACCCACTTGACCAATCGCCCAACCCATCGTCGGCAAGAGTATCAGCACGAAGAGTGTCAGTTGCCACGACAGTACGAAGAGCGTAACCAAGTAGATCAGTATCATGATAGGGTCCTTGAATATCATATCCAACGACGCCATGATACTATTCTCCACCTCCTGCACATCGTTTGTCATACGCGACATGATATCACCGCGTCGCTCTTCGGTAAAGAAACCTATTGGGAGCGAGATGACTTTCTCAAACAACTGCTGACGCAAGTCGCGCAGTACGCCGGTCCGAATAGGTATCATATAGAACGATGCGAGATAGGCGCAACCGCACTTCAGTGCCGTCATCACCACCAAGAACAGTCCCAAAAGGAACAGTACCCAGCCCGTGCCGGATGTCTCTATCTGCACTTGCAGGAAGTAGAACACATTGTTCTTCAACGCTTCTGCTATCTGCTCAATATCCATCGCATGGTTGATGGCGATGTATTGAAGATTACTCTCCGTGATACCAAAGAGGATTTGCAGCACGGGTATGATGGCTGCGAAACTGAACAGGCTAAGCACCGTGCTTAGTAGATTGAACAGTATATTAAGGAAGACCTTCCCTTTGTAAGAAGGTATAAATCGCCGTATTAGTCTAAACAAATCCATCTTCGTATCGTTTAACGTCCTATCGTGCTAACACCCACTATTAGAGCCATAGCGTGCTATGGCTCTAATAGATCAATTATTACAAGGTCAATGGTCAAATCACAGTGACTTAATCAGTTCCGTCATGATCAGTGTCATCAGCGGCTGCTTCTCGTCGCCGATAGCCTGTACCTCCTCATGACTGACTTCTACAATCTTACCAGGTACGCCCAAGTCGGTGATGATAGACATACCGAACACACGCATACCCGCATGGTGAGCCACAATAGTCTCCGGCACGGTCGACATACCGACAGCATCGCCACCTATCGTGCGAAAATAGACATACTCGGCAGGTGTCTCAAAGGTCGGTCCTTGCGTGCCTACATACACACCCTCCATCACACGTATCTTGTGTTCCTTGGCTATCGCCTGAGCCTTACGGATCAGTGCCTTGTCATACACCTCGTGCATATCGGGGAATCGAGGACCCAACTCGCTATAGTTCTTGCCGCGCAACGGATGCTCGGGGAACAAGTTGATATGGTCATTGATAATCATCAACTCGCCTATCTCAAAGTTAGGGTTCATGCCGCCTGCAGCGTTCGATACGAACAGCGTCTCGATGCCTAACATCTTCATCACCCGCACAGGGAAGGTGACTTGCTGCATGCTGTATCCCTCGTAGTAGTGGAAACGACCTTGCATTGCCAATACGTCCACGCCACCGAGTTTGCCCAATATCAATTTACCCGAGTGACCCTCTACTGTCGATATAGGAAAGTTAGGAATAGTCTGATAAGGAAATTCTTGTCTATCAGTGATCTGTGTTGCTAAGTTTCCAAGTCCTGTACCCAATATGATACCAACCTTGGGTTGTGTTTTCATTAAACCGCGTAGGTAATTAGCGGTTTCGGTTATTTTCTGTAACATAACTTATGATTTGGTTAGTAAATAATTCTTCTCCTTCGGTCACCACCGCATGAATCGGCAAAGCGAATACTCTATCGCCAAATACCTCATGCACACGCGGCAACAACTGCAAGCGCACGGCATCCTTCTCGGTAGTGATAACGCCATCGCAATGCTCCTTTTTATAGAGCGCAAGCATCTGCTCCACATCCCGATCTGTGAACTGATAATGGTCTCCCCGTCGGAATGTCGCTACCTCCTTATACTGTCCCTGCATGTATTCCCATAGCATCGTCGGGTCGGCTATCCCCGTCACCACAAGCGGCTTGCGCATAGCACGGTCTACATCTTGTCCATACATCGGACGCAGTTCGCCGTAACGCATCTCCGAGAACACCAAGTGCTGGAACGTAGGCAGATGCAACGAGGTATCAATCACGCGCTTATCTATCGGACGCATCGTCCGTGGACACTTGCTCACAACTATCATATTCGCGCGAAGGCTGCCGATAGCATGTTCGCGCAGGCTACCCCAAGGCAGCAGATGGTCATGGATATACAAGTTGTCCGCTGCCGTCAAGAGCAGGTAATACCCGCAACGCAGATGCCTATGCTGATACGCATCATCCAAGATAACTACATGTAGGTCAGGGAACAACTTCATCAACTTATGCAGACCCTGCACCCTGTCTTTCGACACTGCCACCGGCACGTCAGGAAAATGCAAGTGCATCTGCATCGGCTCATCGCCTATCGTCAACGCCGTCGAATACTCGTCGGCAAGGATAAAACCCCGTGTCTTACGCTTATAACCGCGCGACAGTATCGCCACCTTATAACCTTTCTTACGCAGCATCTCCACTATCATCTCCGTATGCGGGGTCTTCCCCGTGCCACCCACTGCCAAGTTCCCCACACATATCGTCGGTACGTCCACGCTCTCCGAATGGAGCAGATGCTCGTCGTAAAGCAAGTTGCGAATACCGACTATCAAACCGTAAATGGGACTAACAAGGATGCGTAAGAATTTCATGGTATAACTAGTTAGGGATGTTCTAAAAATTACTTTTGAGATGATTTGTGAGTTTTTATTTAGTATATGCTTGGTTTGAACGAAGGAGCAATGTGGACATTGTGACTGAGTGCAAAGCAAACAGATACAAATAAAAAAAACAAAGCGCTCAAAAAGTGATTATACATTCTATAAAGATTAAGAGTTTAACGGGGAATTTTTAGGACATCCCTTTAGTGAACTTGTATCTCATAAGGCAAACGTGCCTGCAGTTTTGATTCTTTCATCGTCTTCTCCAGCTTTTTCAGCCCCATCGTCATCACGTCCTCCGTGTCCGTTCCCGACAACAACTCCATCAACTGCGTGAAACTGTCTTTAGGCTTCGGGTAGGCAACAACCTCATACTTCGTCAGACCAGCCATACGAGCAGCCGACTCTATCGCCCGATGCGTACCGCCCATAGCGTCAACCAGACCAATCTCCATCGCCTTCTTGCCGCTCCATACACGTCCCTCCGCAATGGCTTTTATCTCGTCTGTAGTCATCCCCCTGCCTTCGGCGCAACGACCAACAAACTGCTCGTAGCCTCTGTTTATCATACCTTGCATGAGCCTTCTCTCCTCCGGTGACATCCCTTCAAAGATCATTGACGTACTGCTACTGCTCAGATGGTGCGTCTGTACGCCATCGAAGTCGACACCCACCTTATTCGCTAAGTCCTTCACACAAGGCACCAGTCCAAAGATTCCGATAGACCCCGTGACGGTATTCTCGTCCGCAAAGATACTATCGCCCAGGCACGATATATAATATCCGCCCGATGCAGCGTAGCCACCCATCGACACTACCAAGGGCTTACCCTTCTTCATCTCACTCAACTCGTACCATATCTGCTCACTCGCATAAGCACTTCCGCCAGGAGAATTGACACGAAGCACCACTGCACGGATGTTATCGTCGCCCGCAACCTTACGGATCGTCTTCATCATGTCCTCCCGAACAATACCGTCCGTGCCCGAGTCACTTATCTCACCCTCAGCATAGATAACGGCAATCTTGTCCTTTACATACTCTTCCTTCGCACGCGCAAGCACGCTCATATCGTCGTTAGAGAGATAATAAAGCTGCTGAGGTAAAGCGGAAAACTGAGTAATCCAACCCATATCCGAACGATAATGCAAGGTATCTACGAAGCCATAAGCCACCAAGTCCTTGGGGTCGGCGAAGAGCATATTCATCTCTGCGTACTCGTCCAACTTCTCTTCACTGATATTCCGACTCACGCTCACGGCATGACGAACCTCCTTCCACAAGTCGCCCTGCAACTCCTCCAACTGCAATCGTGCAGCATCGCTCATGCCTGTCTGGATATATGTCTCAACGGCGGACTTGAACTCGCCCACCTTCACCACTTGCATCTCGACGCCTACCTTGTCCAATAACCGAGAGAAATAGGCCAATGTCGTATACAATCCGCTCCACTCAAGGCTTCCCGACGGGTTCAGACACACAGCGTCAGCGACCGAAGCAAGATAATAAGTACTCTGCGTGTAGTCGTCTGCGTACGCCAAGATAAACCCGCCACGGTCTCTAAACTCCTGCAATGCCTTACGCAACTCCTGAAGTGATGCATAGTCCGCCTGAAGCGCTCCGCAATAAAGCACGATGCCACGGACATCACTGTTGTCCCTTGCGTACGCCAAATTGCGAAGCAAGTCCTGCAAACCGAGTTCCTTCACGTCATCCCTGCCGCTCAACTTACCTATCATCGACCGCACATCGTCCTGCTCCGTCCTATCCTTCAGCACGCCTTCCAGCTCAATCTTATAGACGCTATTCGGTCGCATCACGGGCGTCGAACTATCCATTGTCAACATCGCACCCATCACGCCCCATGCAATCATCATACTAACCACCGAGAACAGCAACAATCCCACCATGGTAGCCAGCGCATATTTCCAAAACTGCTTCATAACTTTTTCCTATTTATATCGTTCAACTTACAATCCAATCACACGCTAAAAACGAGCCTCCTACCCGCCAAAAACGAGTCAAAGCAAAGCCTTCAACCCGCCAAAACAGCACCCAATTCCGCCCATTTCCTCATGTAAAAACTTACGCCCACAAAGATACGAACTAACTTCGACATTACCAAACAACCACAACTTAAATTTTATCCCGAACCAATTTTCAGTCGATTCCGCCCCCTCCAAGCCCCTTCTCCAAATATAAAAACAGGTACTATCAAATCTTAAAAGAATATATCACGAATCAACATCGACCAAACTCCCCACCATCCTCGACTTCACCCCGCTAAAATCCCGAGACAACCCCAACATCATCTCGTCCCAATCCCGACCCTGTCCCGAGGTTGTCTGCGGCTTATGACGAAACAAACACGGTACATACACGGTAGATATACGGTAGATACAGCTTACCTTATGCTACTTTCTCCCTACTTTCTCCCTACTTTCTAGTCTCCGATTCCGCCACAAAAAGCCACAAAAACCAACCTTTTCAGCACCCGAGCACCCACCTTCACCCAACCCCTTCCCATCCTTCCGCCTCGCAAAAAGCCACCAATAACCACCAATTTCATTAACAGTCCAAATCAAAATATTAACTCGCCTCCAACCCCATTCAACCCCTCCCAACTAATTCAACTTCCCCTAAACATATAAACCAACAAACAAAATTAAACTAATTCAACTTCTCCTAAACTCCTAAACTCCTAAACACCTAAACCTCTCAACCCCCAATCCAACAACATCCCCATTTTTAGGTATTCCCCATATCCAGCAATCCCACTACCTTTGCGCTCGTAAAAATGAACCGTAAAACGAGCCCCACAACCGGACATAATTAAAAACAAAACATATATGAAAAAATTCTATCTTTTAGCCGCAGCACTGCTCTCCATGAGCCTGTCCGCTGCCACACTCGACACCATCCAAGTCAATGATGTCTACTATCAACTCAACGAGGACGACCTCACCGCCACCGTCATTCGGCCCAACAGCAAGTTCGTCTACAGCACAGACACCATCGTCATCCCCGTCTCCGTCAGCAACAACGACAAGACCTACGATGTAACCACCATCGGAAAAGCCGCCTTCCGTCTCGCTACCTGCAGTTCCATCCAATTTGCAGAAGGTAGTAAGGTAACCGCCATTGAGACGCAGGCCTTCCAAGGAGCAAACAACATCACCGAACTCGCTATCCCTGAAGGTGTTAAGATCATCCCGATGACCGCCATACAAATGCTCAAAAGCACCGGCACATCAAAACTGCACAAGGTAACACTGCCGTCTACCTTAGACTCCCTAGGCGTCATGTCCCTGCAAGCAGCGTCTATCGACACCATCGTCTGCAACGCCGTCATGCCACCTCATTGCGCACTGACATCAGGTAAAGCACTCACCCCTTGTCTACCTTTTACATCCAACAACAGCAAAGACTACATCCCCTTCACCGCAAAGGTCATCGTACCCGAAGGTAGTGAGTCATACTACCGTGCAGAGCAAGGTTGGACCTACTTCAACTGCCTCGATGCCGGAGCAACCGACACCCTCCGCAGCAGCAGTCTCTACTACTCTATCACCAACGACTCCGCTATCGTAGCAGCCGACATCACCGGTAATAAATATGCTAACCTCACCGCCGTGGCTATACCCGACACCATCACCAAGACCATCTGCACGATTGACGCCTCAACAGACAAGACCGTCGTCTCCGCCAAAGCCATGCCCGTCGTAGCACTCGGTAAGAAAGCCTTCAACGGCAACACCACTATCACATCTATCACCTTCGACCCCGAGAACAAAGTTGCTGACATCCAGTCACAAGCCATGATGTCCATGAGCGCACTCAGCGGCACACTCGAACTCCCAGAAGGACTGAAACATATCTGCACCTCTGGTATCTATAGCGGTGCCAAAGGCGGACAGTTACCCGTCAAGAAACTCATCCTCCCGTCCACACTCGACAGTCTGGATGTCATATCCGTCATACTGAACGAACTTGACACCCTCGAGTTCCGTAGTACCACAGCACCCAAATGCCAAATCCGAGAGACAACCACCCAGACACAGATACCTTGGATGATAGGTCCAAACAACGAGTTCCCGACACCAAAAGATGTTGCCATTGTTCTCCCCGAAGGGGCTTATGAGAGTTACAAGAACCAAGCCGGCATAGGCGACTACTTCACCTACTTCGCCCCTACCGCCGTAGACAACATCTACGATGACGAAATCAACGGTAACAACGCTGCTGGGGACGCGGGCGCCCTCGCCCGCGGTAACGCAAAAACAGGCGTCTACAACGTCCTCGGCGTCTACCTAGGTACCGATGCCACCAACCTCCCTCACGGCATCTACATCATCAACGGCAAGAAAACCCTCCGTTAACCAAAGACAAGAAAAAGAACATCCCCGACTTTCTCCCTCTCGAGAAAGTCGGGGATATTCTTTCCTCAAACCAAAACACTAACCAACTAATAAACCAAATTCAACCATAAACTAATAAACTAATAAACTAATAAACTCATCTAAGCACTCTCCTCACCACTCCCAACTTCCACTTCCCATAAGGCGCATACCGCAGAGGCATATCCCATCCATTAGGCTTCACCACCACCGACTTGGTATGACTAAACGTCTCAAACGTCCGTTTACCATGGTAACTACCCATACCACTATTCCCTACACCTCCAAACGGCATATACGACGTCGCAATATGCATTATCGTATCATTGACGCACCCACCACCAAACGGCACTCCATGAACGAACATCTGCCTTACCGACCTATCCTCCGAGAACAGATACAATGCTAACGGTTTCTCTCGATCTAAGATAAACGCTTTCGCCGCCTCCATATCGTCCACCACCAAGATAGGCAGTATCGGACCAAATATCTCCTCCTGCATCACAGCATCCGTTGCCTCTACCCCATCCATCACCGTTGGTTCTATTTGCAGCGACTCAGGCAATAGTCCTCCACCGCACACTACCTTCTCGGGTATAATCAACGACTGCAACCGCTCAAAGTGTTTCTTATTGATAATCTTACCATAGTCACTTGACAACGTCCCCTCCACATAAAACATCCGTTGTATCTCCTCCTTCAACAGAGGCATAAACGCATCATGCACCGAACGCTCTATCAGTACATAGTCGGGTGCGATACAGGTCTGACCGCAGTTAACCCACTTACCGAAAGCCAACCTACGAGCCGCCACACGCAAGTCTGCCGTATGGTCTATCACACAAGGCGACTTACCACCCAACTCCAAGGTCACTGGAGTAAGATAACGAGACGCTTTCTCCATCACATACTTACCTACAGCCACACTACCCGTAAAGAATATATAATCGAAACGTTGCTCCAGCAGGTCTTGATTCTCGGCTCTACCCCCACGCACTACCGCCACTTCCTCCTCCTTAAACACCTCTCCTATAATACGTTCCAGTACCTCACTCGTATTCGGTGAATAGGCAGAAGGCTTAAGCACCACGCAGTTACCTGCTGCAATAGCCCCCACCAAAGGCTCCAACGAGAGCAACACAGGGTAGTTCCACGGCGACATGATAAGCACCACACCGTACGGCTCTTGCACCGTCTTACTCAATGCAGGGAAGTTCGTCAATGGCGTTAGATAAATCCTATCCCTACTCCATTGCCACAAGTGCCGACGGATATATGATATCTCCGACAGCGTCAATCCTATCTCGCACATATACGCCTCTGTAGCCGACTTACCCAAGTCCAACTGCAATGCCTCCAACAACGCCTGCTCATTCCTAACTATCGCATCATACAACCTCCCCAACATCCTCTTCCTCTCCTTCACCACTCTCCACCTACTACTCTTCCCAAACATACCACTCTTCCCATACACACCAGCCCCACTACCCTCAACAAACCTCGCTTCTCTAAGCTTAAAATACTCCCTCTGTCGACTAACAACCTCAGCAATATTACCCATAGCCCAATTAAACATTAAAAATTAAACATTAAAAATTCTCTAATTGCTTCCGCAACAAATAACATGCCACCCCTCTATAATCCACTACAACCTCTATAATCCACTAGTATCCACTAGATTCAACTAGTATCCACTAGATTCAACTAGCATCCACTAGATTCAACTAGTATCCACTAGATTCAACTAGTAATCACTATTTATGACAGTCGTTTAGATAGAGTTTTTTATATTTTTTTGACCCCGTATATTAGACCATTCGTGCCACTAGCAGAGAATATTTGGCTAATATTTGGCAATATTTGTTTCACAACAATTGTAGTTCTTGTTGATAATGAGTTGA
>CAVJQD010000019.1:0-26600 GCA_963651555.1 uncultured Clostridium sp.
AGTAGATGGTTGGCTTGAACGAAGGAGCAATGCGAGCATTGTGACTGAGTGAAAGTCAAGCAGATACAAATAAAAAACACAAAGCACTCAAAAAGTGGAGAAACTACCCAGTAGTAACACACAACGAAACGTGGAATTTTTAGAACATCCCTTATAGGTTATTATTCAGACTGACGAATGTGTTGCCACTCGCTGTACTCAGTCTGGACGCCTTTATAGATACTTCTGAAAATCCGTGTTATGCATATCGCCCGACTCAGCGAACTCGCGGTGCATAGCGGTAGCAATGGCCAAGTTATGCGGCGTATGCGACTTCTTTGACAAAGCGAGATACTCACGCAACATTGGTTTATAATCCGGCGAGACGCAGTTCTCGATGATGCACTCCGCACGCTGGATAGGACTCTTCCCACGGAGATCGGCAATACCCTGCTCCGTAATGATGACCTTAACCGAGTGCTCGCTGTGGTCAAGGTGAGACACCATCGGAACGAACGACGAGATAGCACCATTCTTAGCAACACTCGGCGTAGTGAAGATACTTATATAAGCATTACGCGTGAAGTCACCACTTCCGCCGATACCGTTCATCATCTTCGTGCCCAACACATGCGTCGAGTTAATGTTACCATAGATATCAGCTTCGAGAGCAGTGTTGATAGTGATAAGTCCAAGTCGGCGTGCTACTTCAGGGTTATTCGAAATCTCCTGCGGACGAAGCACGATCTTATCGCGGAAGAAATCGATATGGTCAATGATATCTTGCAGTTTCTCAGCGCCCACTGTCAGCGAGCAACCCGATGCAAAGCGCACATGACCTTCCTTCATAAGCCCAACAACGGCATCTTGGATAACCTCGGTATACATATCAAATGCCGGAATATGTGGGTTCTCGCCCAACGCACCTAAGACAGCGTTTGCGATATTGCCCACACCCGATTGGATAGGCAAGAAGGTCTTTGGAATACGACCTGCCTTTATCTCGTTCTCCAAGAAGAGAGCCACATTCGCACCAATCTGAGCCGTCGTGGCATCCAATGCCGCAAACTTACCCACTTCATTGGGTCGATTCGTCTTAACAATAGCGATAATCTTCTTAGGGTCTACCTTGATACAGTCCGATCCGATACGGTCACTCACTTTGTAAATAGGTATCTCACGACGCAAAGGTGGGTCAAGCGGCTCGTAGATATCGTGCAGACCACGCATACAAGCAGGCATAGCCTCGTTAAGTTCAACGATGATATGGTCTGCAAGGTGGCAAATAGTAGGCATAATGCCCACACCTGCCGTCGGAACAATCTCGCCATCATCCGTTACCTGACAAGCCTCCACAATAGCGAACTTTGGCTTCGGCAGGAATCCGTAACGCAACTCTTGAGCCAACTGCGACAGATGCATATCGAAGTAATGCGCATCCTGATTGTTGATCTCGGCGCGCAGGTCCTTATTCGACTGATAAGGCGTACGGAACGCTATCGCATGCGCACGAGCCAACATGCCGTCGCAACTGTCACCTGTACTTGCGCCCGTATAGACGCCTACCTTGAATTCTTTACCTTCGGCATGAAAAGCCTCAGCGCGATGTGCTATCGCTGTAGGTACTTCCTTTGGTGCGCCGGCAGGCGTAAAGCCACCCATGCCGATGACATCACCATTCTCAATGAACTCAGCCGCTTCTTCGGCCGACATATACTTATACATAACTATATTGTATTAGATAATTTGTAAGCAATCTTATTGCTTGCAAAGGTAGTGCATCTTTCTCAGATATGCAAGTACCAAGCAATTTACGTCCACATCCGTAAGGACCCCAACCCAACCTATCCCGAAAATACTCTGAAAATGCAAAAAGCCCATCCCGAGAACACCAAGAAAACTCCCCAAACCCATCCAAAATCCATCCCAAGCCCTCCCCGAAATTGCCCCGACTCTGCCCCGAGGTTATCAGCGGCACGCGACGAAACAAACACGGTACAAACACGGTTGATACACGGTTGATACAGCTTACCTTATGCTTATTTCTCCCTACTCTCAAGCCGCTTCCAGACTGCCTTTAGCCAACTTTTAACGGTCCCAAAACGCACAAACCCCGTTTTCCCGACTTTTCCTACCAAAATCCGCCCTTTGCACAATTGAAAAATACTCCGTACCTTTGTCCCATTATTGACCGTTAAGTTCAAGAACTATGGCAAAAGTACAATTACCCGAAAACGCAAATCGCCCCTTGAAAGATGGGGAGAAGTATGAACCCATATTACCTGCAAAAGACAACCCCTTAGAAGTCACGCCCTACAGCGTACTGATGGGCGTGCTCATGGCGGTGATATTCTCCGCTGCAGCAGCCTATCTGGGACTGAAAGTAGGACAAGTCTTCGAAGCGGCCATCCCTATCGCCATCATTGCCGTAGGCCTATCCTCTGCCCTGCACCGCAAGAACGCTATCGGCGAGAATGTAATTATCCAGTCCATCGGTGCCTCAAGCGGTGTGATAGTAGCAGGAGCCATCTTCACACTCCCAGCCTTGTATATCCTTCAGGCGAAGTACCCCGACATCACGGTCAACTTCATGCAGATATTCCTCTCCTCGCTCCTTGGTGGATGTCTCGGCATACTCTTCCTCATACCTTTCCGCAAGTACTTCGTACAGGAGAAACACGGCGAATATCCCTTCCCCGAAGCAACCGCCACGACGCAAGTACTGGTCTCCGGTGAGCAAGGCGGCAGTCAAGCCAAACCCTTGATATGGGCTGCGGGCATCGGCGGATTGTACGACTTTGTCGTATCGACCTTTGGACTTTGGACCGAGAGTCTGAGCACGCGCATGATAGGTTGGGGTGAGGCACTGGCAACGAAGTTCAAACTTGTCTTCTCCATCAACACAAGCGCCGCCGTATTAGGTCTTGGTTATATCATCGGACTGAAATATGCAGCCGTGATATGTGCCGGCTCGTTCTTCGTATGGTGGGTACTGCTACCTCTCTTAGGTTCCGTACCAGGCATGGAGGCAATCGACCCGCAAGTGCTATTCACCGACTACGGACGCAACATTGGTATCGGCGCTATCGCCATGGCAGGACTGATAGGTATTGTCAAGAGTTGGGGCGTAATCAAGTCGGCAGTTGGACTTGCAGGTAAAGAACTTGGTGGCAAAGGCAAAGCAGTCGCTACCGCAACCCTCCGCACAGAGCGTGACTTGAGTATGCGTTTCCTCGTCATAGCCATAGCGGCAGCGTTACTAATCACCTTCGTATTCTTCTGGGTAGGCGTACTGCACAATGTATGGCAAGCACTCGTAGCATTCGTAGTGGTAGCCGTTATCGCCTTCTTATTTACCACGGTAGCAGCCAACGCCATTGCCATTGTGGGCAGTAACCCAGTGAGTGGTATGACGCTCATGACACTGATCATCGCCTCAGTGGTGTTCGTAGCAATAGGCATGAAAGGCTCAAGCGGCATGGTAGGCGCAATGGTCATCGGCGGTGTGGTTTGCACAGCCTTATCGATGGCAGGCGGATTCATCACCGACCTAAAGATAGGATATTGGATAGGCACCACGCCTAAGAAACAAGAGACATGGAAGTTTCTCGGCACACTCGTGTCGGCGGCAACGGTAGGCGGCGTGATGATTATCTTGAACAAGACCTACGGCTTCACCGGAGAGAACGCTTTGGTTGCCCCACAGGCCAACGCCATGGCAGCGGTGATAGAACCTTTGATGAGCGGACAAGGCGCGCCATGGATGCTATATCTTGCAGGTGCGATATTGGCACTGGTGCTTAACTTCATGGGAGTTCCCGTCTTGGCATTTGCATTGGGAATGTTCATTCCGTTGAGCCTAAACACACCGCTATTGGTAGGCGGAGCAATCTCATGGTTTGCCAGCCGTAAGCGTGCAAAGGACGGTGAACAAGCAGAAACCTTGGCACAGAAACGCCAAGAGAAAGGCACACTGATTGCCAGCGGTTTCATTGCCGGTGGCGCTTTGATGGGTGTCGTAAGTGCCGTGATAAAGTTCTGCGGTGCCGAGTGTTATCTCAGCAACTGGGCGGCATCCTCCGCAGCCGCCATCGTAGGTATCATAGCCTATCTGGCACTGATAGTCTATTTCGTCTTAGCGAGTCAGCGCATTAAGAAATAGGGAATTGCCACTATAAGGAATAGTTGAGGTTACTTATCAAAGAGTCCCCTCAACTTTTCTTTTTTATGTAGCCCATCCAAACTGAATAGAGCAATGAGTTGTTGCTGATGCTGCAATCCCCCTTGCGGCGTATAATGCATATTCCACGAGAAATAGCAGTTGACAAAACCCTTACGCACAAGGTAGATATACAAGTCCGTGCGGTTATACAATGGCGACTGATAGAACGGGTCACCTTGATTGAGATCCGCACCAAACATCCCATAAAGCGGCATAAGGTTATTGCCTACATAGAAGGTATTCTTCACGCCCAAGAAACGCCATGAAAGCATAAACTCAAGCATGAATCCTTGAGGCTGATAGAGAGTGTTTGTCTCCCTATATCGTTGATAACCATAGATGTAATGCGCACGCAATAGGATTGTATCCAAAGGCGTTGGCGCTGCAAAGTCGATACCGATATTAGGAGATATATATGCATCATCGGCCACTCCCTCACGAGGTGTCGGTTGAGCATAATTGGCTTTATGATTGAGTTGCGCAATACCCCCTACGAAATAGCGAAAGAGATGCCTATAAGTGTATTCCCCATCTATAGTGAGACGGAACATCTCACGCCTCGTAGGTGATTGCAATCCCCTCCAGTCACACATGAACTCCACATACCCATGCTTCGACTGATACTGCAAAAGCGCACCCTGTATATTAGGATAAGCGTAAGCAATAGAATCATAACGCAGATAGTCAGGCAACTGTCGGATAAAGTGCTTATAAGGAATCTCACCAAAGTGCAGAGAGAATCCTTTATACTCATATTGGTAAAAAGCAATCGGGTCTACATGCAAGTCTTTCCAGTTGCTACCCATAGGCTGGGTATAGTGCACTCCTGCCAATACCTTATGCGTTCCGCCCTCTTTATCCGTAAAACCCACACCTATCTCAGGCGATAAGCGCAAGGCAAAGATAGTCTGTGCGCGTTGATGAGGGTCTTTATACTCACGGTTATCGAAGTAAGTAGCAAAGTCCACATTATAAAGGAACTGCGGCTTCTGTGCCATAGCAACACCCACCGCCAAAAGAACACTTATAAATACAATCACCCGTCGCATGCAGAATAATAATTTAGTCTCGACAAAGGTAATACAAATTATGAATACTCACAAAAAGGACTCAGCCGCATAAGAATAATAAAACCTACCAATACATTCCACTGATATTGTGATACATACAGCGCATCCACAGAATTTACTCAATGCATTGGGTAATTTTACTCAGTCCATTGAGTAATTTGTCCATACTGTTGTGAAAGGCAATAAAAACACAAGAGGCCGCCTAACAATAGTAGACCGCCTCTTGGGTATTGATGTTGCTTAAACAATTACTCTGCTTTACCGTCAGAACCAAGCACATTAATGATCTTGTGCTTGTAGAGTTGCTCCATGAGATCACGAGCAGGACCGCAGTATTTACGTGGGTCAAACTCAGCGGGCTTCTCCCAGAACACCTTACGAACAGCAGCGGTGAAGGCAAGACGGCTATCCGAATCGATGTTGATCTTGCATACTGCACTCTTCGCAGCCTTACGGAGTTGCTCCTCTGGGATACCGACAGCAGCCTCAAGCTTACCGCCATATTGGTTGATCATATCAACATACTCTTGTGGTACAGAAGATGAACCGTGAAGTACGATTGGGAAACCAGGCAGCTTCTCCATCACAGCATCAAGTACATCGAATGCCAATGGAGGAGGTACAAGACGACCAGTCTTAGGGTCTACCTTGCATTGCTCTGGCTTGAACTTATAGGCACCATGACTTGTACCAATCGAGATAGCAAGCGAGTCGCAACCTGTGCGTGTAGCAAAGTCAATAACCTCTTCAGGCTTGGTGTAGTGACTCTCTTCGGCGGCTACTTCGTCCTCTACGCCAGCCAGTACGCCAAGTTCTGCCTCTACAGTAACATCATACTGATGAGCATACTCAACCACTTTCTTAGTCAGAGCGATGTTCTCCTCATAAGGCAGAGCAGAACCGTCAATCATAACACTTGAGAAACCAAAATCTACGCAACTCTTGCAGAGTTCGAAACTGTCACCATGGTCGAGGTGAAGCACAATCTGTGGGTGCTCCCAACCTAACTCTTTTGCATACTCTACAGCACCTTGTGCCATGTAGCGGAGAAGCGTTTGGTTAGCGTAGTTGCGTGCGCCTTTGGACACTTGGAGAATGACAGGGCTCTTGGTCTCAGCCGATGCCTTAACGATAGCCTGGAGTTGCTCCATGTTGTTGAAATTGAAAGCGGGAATAGCATATCCGCCTTTGATTGCCTTTGCGAACATATCACGGGTGTTCACAAGACCTAATTCTTTGTAACTTACCATAGTATTATATATTGTTGTTATGTTTGTAACTCAACACATTATTGCTGCATCCAATGCATGCTCAGTAATGCGCGGCAAAGTTACGGAATAATATTGATGCGTGCAATAGGTGTGTATCTCTGCCTCACATTACAAGGAGTTATCCATAAGGTGAATTACGAGAAAATACAGCGAAGGTGGTTAAATTTAAGATAATAGTTGTAACTTTGCGGCGTGTTATGGTCGGCGTAATAGAAGGGCGACCACACGTATGTGTATAACAAAAGATAAACATAATGACAAAGCGTTATGATGTACTCATCATCGGCGGAGGCGTAGCCGGTATGAGTTTCGCACTGAAGATGGCGAAAGCAGGTAAGTATAAGATTGCTTTATGCTGCAAGACGACCTTAGACGAGGCCAATACAGCCAAGGCACAAGGCGGTATTGCCTCAGTGACCAATCTGCTTGTAGATGACTTCGAGAAGCATATTCACGATACAATGGTTGCAGGAGACTGGATAAGCGACCCTGCTGCCGTTGAGCAAGTAGTACGCAATGCGCCTCAGCAGATTGCAGAGTTAATCAATTGGGGTGTCAACTTCGATAAGAAACAGGACGGCAGTTTCGACCTTCACCGCGAGGGAGGACACAGCGAGTTCCGTATTCTCCACCACGCAGACGACACGGGAGCCGAGATTCAGCGTGGACTCATGGAAGCCGTGCGGCAACATCCAGACATCGAAGTGCTTGAGAACCACTTCGCTGTAGAGATCATCACGCAGCACCATCTCGGCGTACGCGTTACACGCCGTACACCCGACATCGAGTGTTACGGTGCATATATCCTCAACCCAGAGACAGGCAAGATTGATACATACCTGAGCAAGATCACCTTAATGGCTACAGGAGGCACAGGCGCCGTCTATGCTACAACCACCAATCCGAACATTGCCACCGGCGATGGTATAGCCATGGTCTATCGTGCCAAAGGACAAGTGAAAGATATGGAGTTCGTTCAGTTCCACCCAACGGCTCTCTTCCACCCAGGTGAGACCCACCCTGCCTACTTGATCACAGAGGCTATGCGTGGCTACGGAGGCATATTACGCCTCCCTAATGGCGAAGAGTTCATGCAGAAATACGATGAACGCTTGTCGCTTGCACCGCGTGATATTGTGGCGCGTGCCATCGACAACGAGATGAAGATTCATGCCTTGGACCATGTATGCCTCGATGTCACTCATAAAGACCCCGAGGAAACGAAACACCACTTCCCAAATATCTACGCCAAGTGCTTGAGCATCGGAATCGATATCACGAAGCAATATATCCCTGTTGCACCATGTGCCCACTATATGTGCGGAGGTATCAAGGTCAATCTCGATGCGCAGTCGTCTATCAACCGCTTGTATGCCGTAGGCGAATGCTCTTGCACCGGTCTGCATGGCGGTAACCGATTGGCAAGCAACTCATTGATAGAGGCTGTCGTATATGCCGATGCGGCTGCTCGACACGCCATGTCAGTCATCGATACCTACGACTTCAACGAGCGCGTACCCGAATGGAACGATGAAGGCACCATGACCAATGAAGAGCAAGTGCTTATCAATCAAGATGTGAAAGAGGTTGGACAGATAATGAGTACCTATGTAGGTATCGTGCGCAGCGACCTCCGTCTGCACCGTGCATGGGAGCGTCTGGACCTGCTTTACGAAGAGACAGAAGACCTATTCAAGCGGGTTCGTCCTACCAAAGATATATGCGAGTTGCGTAACATGATCAATGTAGGCTACCTCATCACCCGTCAAGCCTTAGAGCGCAAAGAGAGCCGAGGGCTGCATTACACTATCGACTACCCCAGGAATCCTAACAATAACACACAAGAGGTTTGGTAACACGCATCCTGAATAGAGTCCTACTCTATACCTCAGCGCTCACTCTCGGTCTATCTGCCTACGCCGAAGAGCAGACACTCGCTTTCCCTACTGCCGAGGGATTCGGTAAGTACGCCATCGGTGGCCGTGGCGGAAAAGTAGTAACGGTGACCTCTTTGGCTGACTATACTTCAGAAGAGACGCCCATCGAGGGCACGCTCCGTTGGGCGTTAGAGCAGTATAAGCACACCGAAACCAAGCAACGACATTTGGTCAGCACTACCGGCACCGACTCTATCGTAGAGGCTCAAGTAACGGTATACGAACCCTTGACCGTCGTATTCAATGTAGCAGGAAACATCACCCTACTCGAAGACCTAAAGGTTAAACGTGACTATCTAACTATTGCCGGTCAGTCAGCACCAGGCGATGGAGTATGTATCACCGGACATAGCATGCTGTTCAATGGCGCTACTGGCGGAGAGTTGTGGTATTGGGGACCACGACGCAAACATGTCATCGTGCGTTACCTGCGCTTCCGACCGACTATTCCTACCGACAATAGTTATGTCACCTACGGCACTGATGTAGAGAACTATGAACATGTCATTCTCGACCACTGCACCATGACATGGGCTAACGAAGAGTGTCTGGCTATCTACGACAATAAGTATACCACCGTACAGTGGTGCCTTGTGGCAGAGGGACTGTATCGTGCCAATCATAAGAAAGGCGTTCGCTCCTACTGTGGCGTATGGGGAGGACAGTTTGCCACCTATCATCATAACCTCGTGGCACACAACAACAGCCGCAATATCCGCTTCAATGGAGCACGAACACACGATACTCTGGCAGTCATCGAATACCGAAATAATGTGGTATACAATTGGGGATCAGAAAACTCCGGCTATGGATTAGAGATAAAAATCCAAGTACCCAATGTGCGTAACGAGTTGAACATGTTCAACAACTACTACAAACACGGACCAGCCTCCGGCAATACCAAGAGTGCTATTTCCACCACGAACAAAGTACACCGCTTGGTGCGTATCGACCAGAGTTCAGCAAGTGTGGAGGAAGGCTATACCTCGCACCATTTTATCGAAGGCAACTACATGTCGCACTACCCTGCTATCACTGCCGATAACTGGTACTGCGGTGTGCAATACTCCGCCTATTCAGATACGGCAGTAGCGAAAGCCCTCTTCCGTTCTACGACGATGTCACCCGAGATAGATGTGCTACTCGATACCATCGAGACAGCCGAAGAGGCCTATGCTCGAGTCTTGGAGGATGTAGGTGCTAATGCGCCTCAGCAAGACTGGCAAGATAGGCGTATCATCAACGAGACGATCAACGCCACTGCCTCGGGTACGGGCACAATAGGCAATGGTATCATCGATGACCCACAAGTGGTAGGCGGCTGGCCTACCCTGCAAGGTACGCCATACATCGACAGCGATGCCGATGGTATACCAGACGAGTGGGAGACCGCACATGGCTTAGATGCAACGACCCCCAACGACGGATGCCTCATCACCGAGAGCGGCTACTCCAACTTAGAGATCTACCTCAATA
Organism: uncultured Clostridium sp.; assembly: GCA_963651555.1. Lineage (GTDB taxonomy): Bacteria > Bacteroidota > Bacteroidia > Bacteroidales > Paludibacteraceae > Colicola. The sequence continues at coordinate 9,956 of CAVJQD010000019.1, forward strand.
GCATAGAGCCTAAACCTTGCACCGCCGTAGAAGCATGCGAGGACAAGACTATCCAACCGCAGAAACGAATGATCGACGGCATGCTCTATATCTACTACGGCAACAAGGTTGTCAATGTCTTAGGCTTCTAACAAAGCCACTCTACCGAAGACAGTCCGCTATCCTTCAGCACGAAGTGCGGTCTCTTTATTTCTCTGCCACGCAGTGGCAAGGAAAAAGAAACCATCGCAGTGACAAGGCAAAAACGACCCATCAGCTTATTTTTCGTGAGCACGAAGTGCAAGCAGGAGATAGATGAATAAATCCCCATTTTTGGCGATAGGAACACCACACAATACTCCGTACCTTTGCAGTCGAATAATAATGATTATCATGGAGGAAAAGTCTCTTACATTGGCAGACCTGAAAACCAATGAACGTGGAATGATATTAAAAGTACATGGGCATGGAGGTTTTAGGCATCGTATATTGGAGTTAGGATTCGTGAAAGGCGAGGTCGTTCGGGTCATCAAAAACGCACCTTTACTCGACCCTGTGGAGTATGAGATAATGGGCACTCATGTCAGTCTCCGTCGCGCTGAGGCTCGCAATATCGATGTTGTCTCGTTGGCAGAAGAAGCACATCCAGATAACGACTTCTACGGCACAATCGAAGAGCATGTGCGTGCCGAAGTAGAAGCGCTGTCGAAGAACATCACCGTGGCGCTGGTAGGCAATCCCAACTGCGGCAAGACCAGTTTCTTTAACTACGCCACGGGCATGCGAGAGAAAGTGGGAAACTACAGCGGCGTAACCGTTGACTCGAAAGTAGGCACCTTCCACCATCGAGGATATACCATCAATTTGGTAGACCTACCTGGCACCTACTCGCTCACAGAGTACTCACCCGAAGAGTTATACGTACGCGATTTCCTCGACAACCAGCCATTAGACCTTGTGCTTAACATCGTCAATGCCGGTAACCTCGAGCGTAATCTCTTCTTGACAACGCAACTTATCGACCGAAACCACCCCATGGTGATGGCACTAAACATGTACGATGAGTTGCAGAAGACTGGCGACCAACTCGATTATGAGTCACTCGAAAAGATGTTGGGCTTTCCTATTGTGCCCGTCATTGCCCGCACCGGCTGGGGCATAGAGAATGTGCTGGAGGCTATCGTACAAGTCTACGAGGGCAAGTCGAAAGTGCAGAAGCATATTCATATCAACTACGGCACACAAGTCGAAGCCGCCATTGCCGACATCAAACAACTGATCAACCAAGACGACTCCGTCAAAGAACTGTACCACTGCCGATATGTAGCCCTGAAACTCATCGAGAACGACCGCACTACAACCGAGCAGTTCAAGAAACTGCCAAACGGTAATGCCATCTTAGAAACGGCGAAACGCTATCGTGAACAGTTCGAGAAAGAGTCTGGCGAAGAGATATCGTCCTATATATCAGACCTCAAGTTCGGATTTATTCGTGGCGCCCTAAGCGAGACCTTGGTGCACAACAAACGAGAAGAGAAACAGAGCCTCGGATATGCACTCGACAAGGTCTTGACCAACAAGTGGCTCGGATTCCCCATCCTATTCATCTTCTTGTTCCTCATGTTCGAAGCCACATTCGTATTGGGCGCATACCCTCAGCATTGGATAGAGTTAGGCATCGACTGGTTGTCCAATTGGGTGCGCACCACCTTTGCCCCAGGCATCTTCACCGATCTCATGGTGGACGGTGTGATAGCCGGCATTGGCGCAGTCTTAGCCTTTGTGCCACAGATACTGATACTCTTTATCTTCATCTCCGTACTGGAAGACACTGGCTATATGGCGCGTGCTGCATTCATCATGGATAAACTCATGCACCGTATGGGCGTTCACGGCAAGTCCTTCATACCCTACATCATCGGCTTCGGCTGCTCCGTTCCAGCTGTTCTCGCATCCCGCACCTTGGAAAACCCCAAGGACCGACTACTGACCATCTTGACCGTTCCTTTCGTCTCCTGCTCCGCACGCCTACCGGTGTACATCATCTTAGTAGCAGCCTTCTTCCCTCACCACCAGGCGCTCGTACTACTCTCCATCTACCTCATAGGTCTCTTGGTTGCCATACTCACCTCCCTGCTACTCAGCAAGATAGCCTTCAAGGAAGAGAGCAATCCCTTTGTCATGGAGTTACCGCCATACCGACTACCCACCTTCCGTAACGCAATGATACACACTTGGGACAAAGCCAAAGAGTGGTTCTCACGAGTAGTAACGATTGTCCTATTGGCGTCGATCATTATCTGGGGCTTAGGGTATTTCCCACGCCATCAGAATGAACTATCGCACAAAGAACAGTTGGAGCAATCCTATCTCGGTAAGGCAGGCAAAGCGATCGAACCTGTCTTCTGTCCGTTAGGCTTAGAGTGGCGTGCTGGAGTCAGTCTCGTAGCCGGATGCGCCGCCAAAGAAGTGATCGCCTCATCCATGGCAGTGCTCTATGGCGAGGATGTCGAAGAAGGTTCCGATGTGTCCGAGAAGAACGACGCAGGCGTCATCCCATTGGCTGAGAAACTACGAAGTCTGAAAAACGACGCAGGCGAACCCCTCTACACACCACTCTCGGCGTTCTCACTGATGCTCTTCATCTTACTGTACTTCCCATGTATATCCACCTTGGCAACCATACAGAAAGAGTCCAGCACCAAGTGGATGCTCTTCTCAATGGCATACTCCACCGGCATCGCATGGCTACTCAGTTTCCTCGTATTCCAAATAGGCTCCTTGTTCTAAGAATAAAGAAACACCAAGCCTCAGCCCACATAAGAGAACCAAGAAAAATACAAATCCAGTAACCAAATCCCCCATAAGAGATGCAGGAAATACTGACATACATCGTTTTAGGAGTAGCCGTCATCGCCGCAGGCTACTTCCTACTTCGTGCATTCCGCAAACCCAACAAATGCAACTCCTGCACCAACTGCCCCCTAACCAACAACTGCGATAAGAAAAACAAGTAGTTAGAAGTACCAATATCAAAACCAAGCTTTAATATGAAAAAACTAACCATCACCAATGCTAGCGATGCAGGCAATCTAACTGTCCTGCTCACTTTTAGCGATAATACTACAAAAGTTATCGATATAGGTAGCTTTATTCGCCGTTATCCTCACCCACAATACAACAAGTACCTTGATGAGCGTAAGTTCCGTCAGTTCAAACTAGAAGACGGCAATATCGTTTGGGGAAAGAATTGGGACCTAATATTTCCCGTTGAACAGCTCCATAAAGGCGTTATCGATTAACTAACTAATTGCAAAAACGAAAAGAGGAAGCCGCTAAGCAATATGGAGACGACACGCCCCCGTGTCGTTCGGGTCGCAAGACCCGATTGACCACACAAGGCAATTGTAAATTGTCAATTGTCAAATTACCTAAGAGTCCCCCAAAATATCCCCGAGCAGCTCTTTCAACTCGGCTGATATATCCTGCGTCACCGCAGAAGAGGTAGTAGCACTCGAAGTCGTCGTCGCAACCGCAGAAGAAACCACTACCGTCTGATCCTCAACCACTTGCTCTTGTTTCGCTTGCGCATTGATCTGCTGGGTCAACTGCGCAATCACAAAACCACGAAGCGTGGAATAACGCTTGTTGGTCGAACTCGGATGCCGACGAAAATAATCCGTATGCTTCTTGTATAGTTTCTGCCACTCAGCCTTCTGCGCTGAGTCTGCCAGAATTGTTTTAGACTGATTGACAGCCTCTTTGAACGAATTGATAGTCCGCTGCCGCTGAGGCTTTACCGGACCCGTATAAGGATGCTCAATGATATACGCCTGCGTCCTACCATTGCGTGTCCGAAGTACAATCTTGCTGTCACTGGAAAGCCTACCCGATATATTCGCAATAGGCGGAAGAAAAGTTACTCTTGCCATAAATGTAGTATTTAACGGTTAATTTCGCCGCAAAGGTACTGACTCTCTTCCATATCCACAAGCAATAATCCACAAAAATTCAAACAAACAACCTAAAATCAATCCTAAATCAGTCTCAAATCCCGTCCAAATCTCCCTCCCACCCTTCACATACCCTTCACCTCCCCGCCCTTTAGGGATGGGCTGGGAGTAGGCTTACTGCCCCGACACTGCCCCGACACTGCCCTGCATCTGCCCCGACACTGCCCCGCATCTGCCCCGACACTGCCTGCGGCATCCGACGAACTAAATACAGTCAAAACACGGTTGATACACGGTTGATACTCGAACCATTGTAAAGGGTATATAAGACCTTCATAAGACCTTCACCCAACCCCTGTAACCCGAATACAGCACCAAAAACACAACCTTCACCAACCGATAACAGCCTGTGACCTTTTTTTGACGAACCCACTCCGACAGCGAAGCACTCTTTTTTCCTTATTCATTTGGATACTGGTATTTTTTTTGTACCTTTGTAGTCGATAGAGAAAACCTTCCTCTCACATATAAATAACGAAACTAACAACCATCTCTATGGCAAGCAAATATATTATATATCAACTCCTTCCGCGTACTTTCAGTAACTTCAACGACACCCGCAAGCACGATGGTACCATCGAGGAGAACGGCTGCGGTAAATTCAACCGTATCACAACAAAAGCCCTCAAAGAGATTCGACAATTGGGTGCCACACATGTCTGGTACACCGGCATCATACGCCACGCTACACAGACCGATTACACCGCCTATGGCATCCCTAACTGTTCGCCATGCATCGTCAAAGGCAAAGCAGGCTCGCCCTATGCCATAACCGACTACTACGATGTCGACCCCGACCTCGCAGAAGACATCCCACAACGCATGCAGGAGTTTGAGGCACTCGTCGAGAGAACACACAAAGCAGGACTGCAAGTCATCATCGATTTCGTGCCCAACCATGTCGCACGCGAGTATAAGTCCATCATGAAGCCCAATGGCGTAACCGACTTAGGCGAGACCGACCATCCCGAATGGGCATTCTCGCCACTCAATAACTTCTACTACCTTCCAAACGACCGCTTCGCACCTTTGTTCGAGATAGGCGACTACAGCGAGTATCCTGCCAAGGTAACAGGCAACGACTGCTTCACACCTTCGCCCTCACGAAACGATTGGTACGAGACAGTCAAACTGAACTATGGCGTCTACTATCAAGGAGGTATGGAGAAGCAGTTCTCACCCATTCCCGACACTTGGCATAAGATGCTGCAGATCTTGCTCTTCTGGACCGATAAGGGTATCGATGCCTTCCGCTGCGACATGGCTGAGATGGTACCAGTTGAGTTCTGGCATTGGGTAATACCGCAAGTCAAGTTGATAAATCCGCACATCACCTTCATCGCAGAGGTGTACAACCCACACCAATATCGTTCCTATATCCAATACGGAGGATTCGATCTCCTCTACGATAAAGTGGGCATGTACGATTACCTCCGTGGCGTAACCAGTCGAGACTTCTCTGCCGAGGGTATCACCATGCAATGGCAGGCTGTCGACGACATTCATGATCATATACTCTACTTCTTAGAGAACCACGACGAACAGCGTATCGCCTCGGGCTTCTTCTGTGGAAGAGGGATATGCGCAGAACCCGCTGCCATTGTCATGACTCTTCTCGGAAAGAACCCTGTCATGATATATGCCGGACAAGAGTTAGGCGAACTCGGTATGGACTCCGAAGGCTTCTCTGGCGTCGACGGTCGTACTACTATCTTCGACTATTGGGGCGTACGCACCCTACAAGCATGGGCAAACAATGGCAAGTACGACGGTGCCCTTCTGTCCGATGAGCAAAAGGAACTGCGTACCTTCTACAAGCAGTTGCTTCACATTGCTACCAAGGAAAAGGCCGCATCCGAAGGCAAGAAGTTCGACCTTGTCTATGCACAACACGAAGGCTTCGACCGAAAGAAACAGTATGCCTTCCTCCGTGGCTATAAGAAAGAGATACTCTTAGTAGCCGTCAACTTCGATGCGCATCTGTCCGATGTAACCATCAATATACCTCAAGAAGCACTCGATTACTTGGAGATAGCACCACAACCGATGCCCCTTGATGCCACTGACCTTCTCACTGGCGAACGCCAACAAATTGCGTTTTTACCCAATTCGCCCATCCACCTGCAGATTCCTGCATGGAAAGGATTGGTACTCAAAATGAAACTATAATATGAAATCAATCCTGAAACTTATCCGTTGGCAGAACCTACTGTTCATTGTCTTTATCATGTTGTTAATGGAGAAATTCGTTGCAGTACCAATCCTTTGCGCCTCCTATTTCGGACCGCTACTGCCTTCCTATATTCTCCTATTGCTTATCATTGGCGTGGTCTTCGTGGCTGCTGGCGGATATGCTATCAATGACTATTTCGATGTGCGCATTGATGCTATCAATCGCCCAGAGAAACAGATCGTTACCCGCACCGTTACCAAACAGACCGCCATGCTATGCCATCAGATAATGACAGTCATTGGCGCACTCTCCGGTATCGCTGCCGCAGTGATACTGCGCAGTTGGTCTTTGGGACTGATATTCGTCTTTACTCCTGGACTACTGTGGTTCTATTCCTCCTCCTACAAACGCCAATTCATCATTGGAAACCTCATTGTCAGTCTCGCTGCCGGATTAGTACCATTGGTTATCGCTATCGCCAATGTGGCGATGCTTCATCGTAACTTCGAGAGTATCCTACCTTACACCTCCCTTGCCCACGACCTATACCTATGGATAGGCGTCTTTGCCATCTTCGCATTCCTTATGACCCTCATCCGTGAGATAATCAAAGACATGCAAGACGAGATAGGCGACCGTGAATTAGAGTGCCATACACTGCCCGTTAAACTGGGCACTACATGGACGAAGGTAATCGTCATCTCGCTCATAGTGATAGCCTGCGCCGCCATGTCCTATTTCGTATACCTCTATTGCTGCAAGATGGGCATCACCAGTTGGCATAGCCTACCTTATCGATACCTCCTCTTCGCTATCATCATCCCATGCCTTTGCGAGATTGCACTCGTCATCAATGCCAAGATACCCTCTGAGTATCGCTCTGCGCAACTATTGATGAAATTCATCATGTTCTTAGGTGTCCTATTCAGTATCGTCATCCTCAAAACAATACATTAGTCAGCCATGAATAGGAAAGTTCTATTAGGCAGCAACTCACCCCGTAGGCAAGAACTGCTCTCTGGCATGGGTATCCCTTACGAAGTAGTGCATATCGACTGCGATGAGCATTACCCATCCGACCTATCGGGTGAGGATATACCTAAGTATATCGCCAAGGAGAAAGCCGATGCCTATCGGGAACAGTTGCACGACAATGAACTTCTCATCACGGCAGACACTATCGTGTGGGTCGATAACGAGATGCTGGGCAAACCGCACGATAAGCAAGACGCCGTACGCATGCTCAAGAAACTATCGGCTAACACCCACCAAGTCTTCACTGCCATCTGCCTTACCACCAACCAAACACAGCAAGTACTTGTCGATAGAACCGATGTCACCTTCTGCCACCTCGCAGAAAACGAGATCGAACAGTATGTCAACCAATATATGCCCTTAGATAAAGCCGGTGCCTATGGTGTACAAGAGTGGATCGGATATGTCGGCGTGCAGAAGATAGTCGGCTCCTTCTACAATGTCATGGGACTACCAACCCATCTGCTTTATCAGGCATTAAAACAACTAAATTAATATCATGGAAATCGCTTTGTATATCGTAGGCGGCATCATCGTAGGTGCAGCAGTCGCTGCAGTAGTGGCGTATCGTATTAGTCGCAACAGTAAAAACCAAGCCATCGCTTTGGCTCTCAACGAGCAAAAGGTCGAGATGGAGAAAGTGCGCGCTGAGGTTACCCATAAGCAGGAGCGCATCGACACTCTGGAGCGTGAGAAGAACACTGCCGTTCAGGAAAGGCAAGCCTTGCAAGAACAATACAATACCCTCAACCAAGAGGCTACCAAGTGGAAGACTCAGTCCGACAATGCCATCGCCCAACTCGAAGAAGACCGTAAGCGATATGCCGAGGAGAAAGAAGCCGAGAAAAAGAACCGTGAACAGTTCGAACAGAAACAGTTGGAACTACTCTCGGCTAAGTTCGAGACTACCTCTCAGCGACTGCTTAAGGAGCGTTCTGAGGCATTGAGTGATGTCAATAAGCAGAGCATGGGGCAACTACTCAATCCCCTACGAGAACAGATGGAAAGCGTTCAGAAACTCATGCGCGAGACACGCTCTGCCAACGAGGATAGCAATGCTAAGTTACGGGGCACCATCGACAGTATGGTCAACCAAGCACAGCAACTCAGTCAAGATGCTAATAACTTGGCCGACGCTCTGAAGAACCGAGGTAAGGTGCACGGTGACTGGGGAGAACAGGTACTCGACGATATCCTGCAAGGTAGCGGTCTGCGGGAAGGCGAGGAGTATTCTCGACAGATGAGTTTTCTCGGCGAGGATAACAACGAACTGCGTCCCGATGTAGTGGTCAACTGTGCAGACGGCAAGCGTATCATCATCGACTCAAAGGTATCTATCAAGGACTATACCGACGCTCTCGGTGCCGCTGACGAGAAGGAACGAGAACTGTACATCAAGAATAACCTTGAGTCAGTCAAGAAACATGTCAAAGAACTGGCTAAGAAAAACTACCCCAAGTATGTCCCTTCCTCTATGAACTATGTACTCATGTTCATACCCAACGAAGGCGCGTATGTAATGGCGATGAACGCCAACCCATCCTTAGGACAAGAGGCCTTCCGTGAAGGCGTTATCATTGTCAATCCCACCAACCTCATGATGGCTTTGCATCTCGTATTGCAGACGTGGCAAAACACACGCCAAGAGGATAACTGCAAGAAGATACTCAAAGAAGCCTCAGCGCTCTACGACAAAGTAATGCTTGCCGCAGAGACCTACGACCGATTAGGGCAACAGATGGAAACCGCTATCAATACCTACAAGAAGGGTAAGGGACAATTGCTCGATGGCAGAGATAATGTCCTGCGTAAGATAGAGCACCTCCGAGAGTTAGGTGTCACAAGTACCAAACGCCCTCGTCTTCGCAGTATCGAAAGAGATACCAATCTCAGCGAAGATATCCCCGCAGAAGACCAACAACCCCAAGCCAACCAACTCCCATTCCCTTCCCAAGAAGAAGAAAAAGACCTCGACGCCCCTATCTTCTAATCCTAAATGCTAAACTCTCAACTACACTAAAACTCCCTTCCACTAACCCAGTCTCGGTGCGAAGGCGTCTTCGGTGTGTCGTATCTCCGGGTCGGCATTGTCTTTCATTACCACAGCGATGATATCGAAACGAGCCTCATAGTCGTCAGGGAACTGCTGCATATAGGTATTCGCTGCGCGCACTATCCGTTGTTGTTTACGAGCGTCTACGGCTTCCTCCGGCATTCCAAAGGCTTCCGAGGAACGAGTCTTTACCTCCACAAAGACTATCGTCTTCTTCGTCTGCGCGATGATGTCTAACTCGATATTGCGGACTTTATAGTTGGTCTGCAATATCGTGTAGTGTTTCTTACGGAGGTACTGTTGCGCCAGTTCCTCACCCGTCTTGCCCAGTTCGTTATGCGCTGCCATTATGAGAAACGTTTATTGGCTAACTCTCGCACTTTCTTATTCAGATGGTCCTTGGTGTTCAACGCCTCCAATGTCAGATGCATACGATAGCACCAGAAATGTCGTGGGTTATCCGGTACATTGATTCGCTCTGCATGAGCATCTGGCAAACGCACCTCTTCATCGATAGCCAACCAATCTTGTAACGGTAGGATGACCCACATTGCCGGACTGTAGATATGTTGGTTGATGATGAACTCGGCTATCTCACCCGACATCTCTGTCGGTGCTTCACCATACCAACCCATCTGCTCATTGTAGAACCGTTGCGTCTTGTCTCTATCCTCTTCCCACCATGCACGAAGCGGATTCATATCGTGCGTACCCGTTGTACAAACACTCAGGTATGGTGCATCGGCAGGATGAGCAAAAGTGATATTCGGGTCTTTTGGCATACGCTGTATCTCCAACGATAGAATCTCCAAGCGGTGCATCACATCGGGCACACAAGCAGGTACCATACCTAAGTCCTCGCCACATACCAACATGTCCGTGGCACTAATGAGCAAAGGTAGTTTCTTCATCGCCGACTCATACCAAAAGGCATTATGACGATGGTAGAAATAATCGTTGTGTATATCCGCCAATATCTTCTTTTGGTCGTCCCACAACTCGTTATAACTATGTGAGTTGAACAACGAGATACGCGGGTGAAGCATATCCGGATTCGATTGGTCACGCACAAACAGCACCTCACAATGCAGATAATACAAGGCATCTCGCATCTTGATACTCCGCTCATCGGTCAAGTTATTCTTCTCAAAATACTGCTGCACCTTCAGTTGCGTATCGAACTCGTCCTTGAACCAATAGATATACCCATCGTTTGTATTGAGGAACGTATCCTTAGCGTAGTCGGTGTTCTCACCAAAGACATCACCCAAGAAGTTGGAACGGATATACGGTTTCACCAGTCGGTCCTCATCAAGTTTGACACCCATATTCCACAGGTCTTGCATCGAATAGGGCATCGCAGGCACAAAGTGCCCTGTCAGTCCCCATACTGCCGTCTTAGGCATTTGCCATATACGGAAGAATCCTAAGATATGGTCGATACGATAAGCATCGAAATAATCTGCCATCTTACTGAAACGACGCTTCCACCAACGGAATCCGTCACGCTCCATCACATCCCAGTTATAGGTAGGGAAGCCCCAGTTCTGCCCACTGATACTGAAGTCATCGGGTGGGGCTCCTGCCGACGAGTTCAAGTTGAACAACTCCGGATTGGTCCAAGCATCCACCGAGTCGGGCGAGATACCAATAGGGATATCCCCTTTCAAGGCTACGCCTTTGCTATGTGCATACGCCACCGCCTCCGACAACTGCTTATCCAAATGGAACTGCAAGAAGTAGTGAAACGCCACCTCATCATACTCCTTTGCCGTGGGCTGCGACATCTTCTCCACATCCTTAGGTTGATAGACCGAGTACTTCTTCCAATCGTAGAAATGTGGTGTACCATTCTTATCGCGCAGGTAGCAGAACACAGCGTAAGGCACAAGCCACTCACTGTTCTTTGCAAAGAATGCCTTAAACTCAGGCGACGAGAACACTGCCTCTTTCTCGGCTTTGTAGATTGCCTTGTAATACTTCATCTTCTCGTCATACACCACTTGATAATCGGCTATCGTCTTCTTGTTGAACTCTGCCTTTGTGGCTTCATAACGTTTCTTCATAGCAGGTGTTAGACGTCCCATCTTCTCGATGTTGAGGTAGATAGGATGCAGCGCAAACACACTCACGGCGTTATATGGATACGAGTCACGGTTCGTATGGAGCAAGGTAGTGTCGTTGATAGGCAAGGTCTGTATCATCTTCTGCCCAGTGGAGGCTGCCCAATCTGCTAATAACTTCAGGTCGAGGAACTCACCTATACCGAAGTCATTCTCACTGCGCAACGAGAACACCGGCACGGCTACGCCTGCACCTTTCCAGCGAGGCTGCGTGCGACGGAAAGAGCGGTCGTTCTGGATAATAGTTCGATGGCTCTGCAGACCCCATACCTGTCGGTTCTCACCGGCCTCCATATCCACCACATTACCCGACTTCAAGTCGTAGATGACATACTTATATTCTATCACTTCGTTCACGTTCGCCTGTATCGAACCTGTCCATACAGGGAAGTACTTATCGGAGAGAATCAACTTCTGGTTCACATCCCACTTACCCAACTCTTCCGTGTTGCCCATCACAGCCACACCTTGTGTGGGCAATACCTGTGGGACATCTATCGAGAAACGAACATTGCTCGGTTGCTGAACACTCTTGATATGCTTCTCACGGTGGAAGAGTGCCTTCAAGAAGGCCGTCGTACGGAATGCTTTCTCGTAATCGTCTACTTGCCAGAAGTCATGCATAACGACATGCTTATCGGTCGGCATAAGGTCTACAACCCTATTCTTTCCGGCTTCATAGAGTAAGTTACCGTCCTGCAAGAGGATGGCATAGCGATAATTGATCTGTTTAAGGAAATCGGTTATCGGAATAGTAACCGTCCAATAATCTGTGCCTTCGCACTTCATTAGCAGAGGTTTCTTCTCGGTCCAACCTAATACTGCATCGCTCGATACGATGCATAACGATTGACCCCACTCTGCACGATAATTGATACAAAATGTAATATTCATGGTTTTATCTTTTAAGGTTCCACTTTATCTTGTCATCTATCTTATTCTCTATCTTATCTCGTACATAGAACCGTGTATATCGATTCTATTACGAGTGATAGTTTACACCTTTGCAAAGGTAGCGTTTTCTCGCACAAACTCAAAATATAAATGTCCGAGTTGTCGTATTTTAAGGATGAACGGAACAAATCAACCCTCATCCTATATTTCCCGCCATCCAAAATCCTATCCTCTTTCATTTCCTTCCTTTCTCTCGAGCGCAGCGAGTAGGAGATAAATTGTCCAATCGTAAAATTGTGAAATAACTATTGCCCATGTTCATTATTAGCACTATTTTTGCACTTGTTCCTACAGTATCACACATAATCAACCCTCATACGGTATGAAAACAAAACTCAATATACTCATTATTAGCCTTTTGACCATCGTCTCTCTATGTTCTGCACAGGACATCACCGATAACTATAATGTCTTCAGCAACTACACCGAGACCGAAGAAACGCCCAAAAACATTGACACCTACACTTTCTCCACTACCTACCGCATCGAGGCAGGTTACTCCCAAGACTGGCAGTATAGCCAATCGACCTCTTATGCCGACACCTACCTCCACGGTGCTAAGATAGGCTTCACAGTCGACTTCAACCTCCCATATCACTTGTCTATCCAAACGGGCTTGCAGTATCAGTTCACCTACGGCAAGAACGAGCAACACTGGTCGGGTGTGGATGTCGAATACACCACCGAGGAGTATCTCCAGCACAACCTCTTCAAGCAGACCCTGATAGTGCCTGTCTATGCTACCTATACGCAGAAACTGTGGAAAGACCTATCGCTCTATTTCTACACCGGTCCGCAGTTTGCTGTGGGCGTTGCACAGAAGGATAAGATTAAAAACAACCTCTCCGATGCCACGCTCGCTTGGCTCGAGAGCAATGATATCCCCACGCAGTCGTACGACCGCTACACTGACAAGGAATTGCGCCGATTCAATATCCAATGGAGTCTTGGCGGTGGTATCCAATGGGCGAAATATCGACTCTATAGTGGCTATAACTTCGGACTCAACAACTTAGTCAAATCCAACGCTGACTATCTCTCCGACAGCCATCTCTGGGAATGGAACTGGTTCGTCTCCTTCTCTTACGCGTTCTAAGATTGTCAATTGTAAGATTCTCAATTGTAGGATTCTCAATTGTAGGATTCTCAATTGTAGGATTGTCAATTGTAAGATTCTCCAATACAACTGCAAAGATAATACGGGAATGCCCGTTTTGCAACGAGCGCTTTCAATAAAATTTCTAAAAGTCATTGAATGCTCTCGAGAAAACGCTCCCAACCGGCTCAATACTAAGCAGTTGCCTCGTATTTAATGTTAGTGATTTTATGTTAGTGATTTCATGTTAGTGACTGCGTGTTAGTGATTGCATGTTGGTGACTGCGTGTTGATGCTGGTTATTAATGTGTTGATAATAGTTTTTGACTTCGGTTTTTATATTTTTTGACGGAGAAAAGTCCGACCGCGCAGCGGTCTGTTATCCTTTAGCACGCAGAGCGGTCTGTTAGCGTAGCGATCAGATAGATTCTATACGGGGAGAGGAAGAAGAATAGCCTATTTCTATGCGGGGAAAGGAAGAAGAAGCGACACTTTCTATGCGGGGAAAGGAAGAAATATTGTAGCACCTATTGCATATATCAGTGATTTATAGTACCTTTGTGGTTTTTATTTGTAGACTTTTACTCAGTCACAATGCTCGCACGCTGTCACCCTTAAAATCAAAGATTTGAAGGGAACCCGAAGCTCCTTCGTTGCACCAACCATCTCCTAAATAAAAAATCACAAATCATCTCAAAAGCAATTTTTAGAACATCCCTTAACAGAAAAAGTCCCTTTTTGAGTCTGATTTTGATGGGAAAAGTCCTTTTTTTTTGGGGGGGGGGGAGTTTTTGAGATACCTTTCTCTCAGTAGGTTTAGAAGCCGGAGTAGACTACTTCGAAGCGCATGGGGTTGTCTTTGTTGTTGGCGCTGCGGACGACGGTAGCCGAGATGGTGCTCTGTGGCTCTACGGCTGACACGACGGTAGTGGAACTGGAAGTGGAGGTCGTTACATGTACCGGCACGAGGAGCATGCGCAGACTGTCGACATCGATCTGGTCGCGCAGTTGCTGCGTGAGGAGGGTAGAGATGTCGTATTCGTAGTAGTAAATAGTGTTGCCATCGTCGTCGGTGCCAGCGGTGAGCGAACCCAAGATAGCGCAGGTGTCACTTGGTAGTTCTCTCTCTCGGAAGAACCTCTCGGAGGCAGACTCTTTGAGCAGCATCATGTAGGCGGCAGGTTGCGCCCAGTCGTTGGAAGTCTTGTCGGCAGTAGAACCGGTATAGACATTGAGCACATCGACGGTGAGTTTTGCCCGATTGACATACGGGCGTTTGTCTCCCAGTTTAGCAATGATAGTATCGCTCATGAGTTGGATAGGGATAGCCAACTCTGTGTAGATGTTAGCCGGTGAGACGATGAAGTTGACGCTGTCGCTCAGTTGTTGCAGGTCGTTCAGCGGCAGGTTGGTGTACTGCAGATGGTTCACTTGCCGCACCTCGGAGTTGGAGTAGAACGACTTCATATCGCTCACGGTGGTGTCTTGTCCGTTCTTTTGGTAGGTATAATGGAAGTAGACCGCCATCGTCACTTGCCCTATATGCAGCAGGGTAGAGTTGCCAAACTCGCTACTTATGTACAGTCCTTTGAAGTTCTGGTTGAAGGTGTTCTGCGAGGAGTAGTCGTTGCGTGCGAAGAAGGACTCGGCAAACTCGTCGGTTGTGCGGAATCGGATATAGGGTATATAGGTCTCGGTGGTAGACGAATAGATAGAGTCGGTGGGTGAAGCCGCCGTTATGATACGCGGTTGCGCGATGATGAGCGTCGACTCGTCGAGGCTGCAGTAGTCCTCTACATTGAGGTTCGACGGATAGTGTTCGGTGTAGGAGAAGGTCTGTTTGTCCATCTCGTGGATAGAGATACTCATTGGTGAGTTGCCGCTGCCGTACCACGAGGTGTAGTAGAGGAAGACGCAGACGGAGTCGACTTCGGCGGCGTCGGGATAGCGGTAGTCGATAGGGCAGGTGAACTGCGCCAAGATATCGGCATGCAGGGTACCGAACCGGCTATCGCACTCGCCCAAGAGGAACGAGTCCGGCGCAGAATAGATGTAGTCAACCGTTTGCAGGGCCGATTTGACGCCGAACGAGTCGACGCCTACCACGATGAGGTCCTCGTCGGGCAGTATAGATAAACCAGAATGTACATCATTGTCTTTGCAGGCTGCGAGCCCGAGTCCGACCAACAATAATGTCAATAACTGTTTCTTCATTTTTATTCTTCCATCAATTGCTTAAAGAAGTCCAAGTACGCCTCGTTGCTTGTCTGGTATGGCAGCAGGGGTTTGTTGGCTTGCTGTGCCATCTTCAGCAGCGGTTCGCTCAAGTCAGGGTCAGATATCGAGAGGGCATCTGAGTACTGGATTGCGAACTGCATGAGCAGGTTGTAGTCTACTTCTTTGTCTTTCAACAATGCTACATGGTCGGGTTTGACGCCGTCGACCAACGCTTTTTCGGCAAACTCTGTGCCAAACGGTTTGTTGAAAGGCGTGTTATATAGCGAAAAGATAATCTTCGCATGGGTGAAGAAAGGCGTATCGGCGTAGGCGGTGCGCAGATAGAGCGGAGCAAGAGCGGACATCCACCCGCTGCAGAATATGATATCCGGCGTCCAGCGGAGTTTCTTCACGGTGTCTATTGCGCCTCGCGCGAAGAAGATACAGCGTTCGTCGTTGTCGTCATACTCGTTTCCGTACTCGTCTACCAAGCCACGGCGGCGGCGGAAGAAATCGTCGTTGTCAATGAAATAGATCTGAATACGCGCCGAAGGGATGGATGCCACCTTGAGTTGCAGAGGGTGGTCGGTATCGTCGATGATGAGGTTGGTTCCTGAGAGGCGTATGACATCGTGCAACTGGTTACGGCGTTCATTAATCTCGCCGTACTTGGGCATAAAAGTCCGTGTCTCGTAGCCGGTCGACTGACACAGTTCGGGCAGCATGCGGTTCAGTTTGCGGATAGGAGTCTCCTCGGTCAGGTAGGGGTAGATCTCTTGAGAGATAAACAATGCGCGTTTCGGTTCTTTCATAGGCTCTGTCTTAATACAGTGGAAATGAGATGGTTGCATCTCCGCTCCACGGTAGTGTTATTATTAGGGATGTTCTAAAAATTCCACGTTTCGTTATTTTGTTACTAATTGGGATGTTTCTCCACTTTTTGAGTGCTTTGTGTTTTTTATTTGTATCTGCTTGACTTTCACTCAGTCACAATGCTCGCAT
>CAVJQD010000020.1:0-26245 GCA_963651555.1 uncultured Clostridium sp.
CTAAATAAAATTCCACAAATCATCTCAAAAGCAATTTTTAGAACATCCCTTTAATAGAACCACAGTCCCAAACCGATTGCGCCGTTCAGTCGCTGTACTCCGTAACTCTCGGCGGCTCGAGGGATGAGGTTGTCTTTATTGACATTGTATGTATTTAGTGAGCCCAAGGCATATACATCTAAAGCGAAGTGATCGCCTACTTCAAACTCCCAGTTCAGTTTGAGTGAGAGGTTGTTAAAGGCAAAGTTGCCTTCGTAATCGGTGTAGAGGCTCTTCCATGGTGTCATACCAATGGTAGGGGTGAGGGTGAAGCCTAATGGTAGGTTCACATCGTACGCTACTTCGATGTATGAGGAATAGGCTCGTTTCATCTCGTAGACGGGTTCGCCATCTTGCTCGCCTATCTGTTGGGCATATTTGTCATCGCCAGCGATATAGGTATACCAGCCTATACTTAGGGGCGCGGATTCTACTATATCACCTAAATGAAACTCTGCAAAGACTTCTGTTTGGGTGGTGCTGTTCTCTTCGCTTTGGTAGGCGGCATAGTCGCTTCCTTTGAAGTCGAAGTACTTACTCCCATCGAAATAGTAGAGATGGTTCACACCTACACGAACTCCAGCGATGGAGTAGGATAGGGTGACATCTACCTCGGGAGCAAAGGTCTTGAAGGTGTTGTCTTCGGCACCAATGTTAGCCCATCCTTCTAATACTAAGCCACCGTATCCTATCGATACATCGGGTTGAACGGTTAAGCCACCATAACGCAAGCCACGCCATAGGTAAGCAGAAGTGAAGTCGGCGCCAACAGACCATTCGAAGCCAGGAAACTCAATGGCGCGGATAGGTAATATGCTGCATAGGGAGCATATTAGAATAGACCAAATACCTTTTTTCATGTTCTTATAGAATATGTACAAGGTTTCTCCGGAGGGTATATTTCTTCCGGAGAAACCTTGTATTAATGTGTGATGAATATGCTATTGGGATTATGCATTCCCGTGTTCCCAAGCGATACGCAGCGCAACTTCGAGGATGCGGGTATCATCCAATACGACCAAACCACCGTCAGGCCCTGGTTCAATATGAAGACCTGCACTGCTTTCTGTTTGACTGCCAAAGTATGCGCGAACAGCATCAGCGCTTATACCTAATTCTTCTGCAATCTTGTTCATGCTGCCACTCGGAAGGCTGTCTTTCACCTTGCGGAGTTGATTGAATGTTACCGTCATAGCCATAATATTACAACTTTATAGGGTTAGTATTAGATGTATTTCTTTTCGGCCACTAAATTACGGCTTATTCTCTAAACTACCAAACCTTTTCTGCTTTTTTTGTTCTTTTTCTGCAACTATTTGTGTAAGTATTTGGCATATAAAGTATTTTGTATACCTTTGCGGGCTGAATAAACATGATATCATGAAATCAGCAACACTCAAGACGCATCTATTGGTACACCTATTTGCCGTAGCGCATGTATTGGTTGTACTGTTATTCTCCTTGTTCGGTTGGCCCGACGAGATACCTCTTACCTGTCTTACTATCCTTATGATTGTGCTCGTGGCTCGGAATTACGATTTCCCGCTTAGTCTATCGGCTGTGTTGGCACTAT
Organism: uncultured Clostridium sp.; assembly: GCA_963651555.1. GTDB lineage: Bacteria > Bacteroidota > Bacteroidia > Bacteroidales > Paludibacteraceae > Colicola. The sequence goes on from CAVJQD010000020.1 coordinate 1,613, forward strand.
TATTCTGTTTTGCAGGGTTCTTTATGGGGACTCAAGGCGGTGAGATACTGCAAGCGTTGGCAACCTTCTGGAAACCGCTGCCGAACATCATCTCTACTTTCTGTATTACTGAATTGCTGGGATGGGCTACCTATCTCATTGCGACTAAAATGAATACCCATGACACTGATCCCGAAGCAAAAGCGTGATAGCGTATTTCAAGTCTTAGCGGTCGTATTGGTGGTGCTCTTGTTTCGCATACTCTATGTGGATGTGTACCGCAATATACAGGACAAACTTGATTTCCAAGCCGTTGACCACTTGTCGTTGTTCTTTGAGAATACTTGGGCGATACTCCTGACGTTTGGATTGGATACGGTTCTTATCTTGCTTGTCAGTAAGCGTTATTCGTATGTGGATAAGTCGTCTCGTCGCCTTTGGATTGACCTTGGGTTGGTCTTTGGTGTGTCGCTGTTGGGACTTATACCTATCTATCTGCCGGACGCTATTCATGGCACCTTCACGGAGTCGGATAAGTGGTCTATTATATTCTCGTATCTGGCTCTGTTGCTCATCAATATGGTCTATATCAGTGTGCTGGATATGGTAGTGTTCTTCCGCCAATCGCGTAAGTCAATAGCCGCAGAGCAAGCCAAGAAGGCGGATGCTCAGTTCCGTTATGCGCTGCTTAAGACGCAACTTAATCCGCACTTCCTCTTCAATAGCCTCAATATTCTGGATTACTTGGTACAGAACGATGAGAAGGTACATGCCAGTGAGTTTATCCGTAAACTAGCGAATGTGTATCGTTATTTTCTGCATATAGATGAGCAGGATGTGGTTACCTTACAGACAGAGTTGGAGTTTATAGACAATTATGTAGACTTGCTCCATGAGCGTTTCTCGGATAGTCTGAAGGTGGAGGTGAATATACCTATCGAGTACTTACAGGCGAATGTGGTGCCGCTCAGTCTGCAGATATTGGTAGAGAATGCTATTCAGCACAATATAGTCAATCAAGCCCATCCTCTCACTGTGCAGATTGGTATTGAGAACAACCGTGTCTATGTGCGTAACAACCTGCAGCCTCGAACCTCGCTTGCTAGTAACGGAATAGGGCTTAAGAACTTGCAAGAGCAGTATAAGAACAAGAGTGGAGAGACCATCGAGGTTGTGAAGACGGAAACTCACTTTACGGTCTATCTGCCGATGCTATAATCATTAACCATCAAAATTGCTTGTATGAAAGTCTTTATCGTAGAAGATGAGTTTGCGGCACAGGCCAATCTGCGTCGTATGTTGGCTGCCAATTTCAATGATATAGAGATAGTAGGCGTTGCCGACTCGGTTTATTCAGCCGTTCTATGGTTGCAGCACAATGAGGCAGACCTTATCTTTATGGATGTGGAACTGTCGGATGGTGTATGCTTTGAGATATTCCAACAGGTGGATGTGACTGCGAAAGTCATTATCACCACGGCTTATGATAACTACGCTATCAAGGCGTTCAGGGTTAATAGTATAGACTATCTGCTTAAGCCAATCGATACGGAGTTGTTGATAGAGGCTGTGGCTAAGTGCCGCCAAAATACGGATACGCAACCGACTGGGCAGAAGTTCCGTGCGCTCTATGCAGAGCAACCTACCACGACCTTCAAGCAGCGGTTTATTGTACGCTTGGGTGACCAGATACGAATCGTGAAGGTGGATGAGATAGCCTATTTCATATCGAAAGACAAGACCACTTATCTGGTTACGAATACGGAAAAGCGGTATATCATTGACTCTTCGTTGGATATGATAGAGGCGTCGCTTGACCCTGTTGCGTTCTTTCGTGTGAGTAGGCAGTGTATTGCGGGAATCAATTCCATCAAGTTGGTTAACCGTCACTTCTCGGGTCGGCTCAAGTTGCAACTCGTTCCTGCACCCGAAGACGATGTGTATGTCTCGCGTGTACGAACCAGTGACTTCATGCACTGGCTCAATCAATAATTCTATTGCAGCAGTCGGCAGACGACTTCGACAAGGCAAAGCACCAGACAGAAGAAGGTGCATATATTGCGTGCTAAGAGCCAACGGAAGAGGAACCAATCCATTTTGATTTCTTTGTATTTCTCCCAATCGCCCATGGGTCCCATCCACCAACGGGGTGTATCATTGCGTGGTTTATCGTTCACAAAGAGCCACATAGAGTAGATGAGATAGATGGACATGGGTAGGGTGAGGAGTGTTAACAGACACCAGATGCTCCACCAGCCCATCGCTACGCCTAAGGCGAGCAGGGCAAAGGGTAGCAAGGCGAAAATGCCAACAAAGGCAATCATTCCGTTCTTATTCCCTATCAGTCGTGCAAAGGTCATCTTGTCTAAGGCTGCATCGGCACCCACTTCCATAACAGAATGCACATAGAGAATGTTTACTACTAAGCATCCTACGGCGATGCTGAGGCAGAGCATGCGCATGGAGAATAAAGTGCCTGTCAGTGCGGCTTGCGTGCCGAGCATGAGGAGCGGGCCGAACATCAGTCCGATAGTCAGTTCGCCAAGGCCGTGGTAGCATAATCGCAGGGGGAAGCCCGAGTAACTAATGCCAACGAAGAGTCCTAAGAGGGCATAGAGGACGATGCCGAATGTGGCGTTGATACCGTTTACCGCCCATTGGACGGCGATGCAGATGATGCCCATCAAGGCGGCGATACCTAAGAAGATGGCGATGGCCTTGCGCAGTTCATCGACAGTGGCTTTGCCATCGTGCAGGTAGTGACACTTATCCATTCGTGCTCGTACGCTCTCGCTGCATACCTCTTTGCGGGAACGGCTGTCTTGCTTATAGTCGAAGTAATCGTCGGCGAGGTTCATGCCTAGGTGGGCAAAGCATACTCCCAGTATGACGGGTAGGGCGAGCCAACCTATAAAGTGCTCATTGCCAAGGCAAAAGAGTACGGCGGTGATGGTGGGCAGTAGTGACTGCGGTACGGAGACGGTGCGACTGTTGTCGAACCAGAACTTTATCTTATTCATAATCATTTCGTTTAGGGTTTCTTGGGAACCAACCTTTCTTGACTCGTTTCTTTTGCTCGAAGAGTTCGTGGATGGACCAGAAGCATGAGAAGGCGAAGACACCGAGAAGGACGGAGAGGTAGGTGCTGTCGGTGAACAATGAGAGCGTGAGTGCGACGAGTCCAACGAACGCAAAGAGCCACCAGCAGCGTGTGCCGAAGTGGTATTCTGCCTTGATGACGATAGGGTGGAAGAAGCCTATGCATAGGAAAGCGGCGAGTCCGAGTATGATTCCTTCGAAGTTCATGAGTCTTGTTTTAGGGTGCAAAGGTAGGGAATGTTTGGGGAATTTACAATTGGATAATGGACAATTTTACGATTACGTGGTATACTGTTGTCTTTGCACGGAGTGTATATGCTGCTTGCTTGGGCGGTGGTGGGGGTGTTTCCTTTGCACTGCGTGCAAGAAAAATGGAAGAAAAAAGACAAAACACTATCGAGTCGGTCGAAAATTACAGAAAATGGACGAAAGATATTTGGGAAAATGGGGATTTTTGCGATTTAGATTATTTAATCTATTAGAGTTGGTTATTTAATGTAATTTAATCGTTTTTGGGTTGTTTACGGTTGATACCGTGAAAAGTTGGGAAAAATTGGCGTGAAGGCAGTCTGAAAGCGGCTTAAGAGTATGGAGAAAGTAGCATAAGGTAAGCTGTATCTACCGTGTATCTACCGTATATGTACCGTGTTTGTTTCGTCATGTCCCGCAGACAATATCGGGGCAGATAGGGGGCGAAATGTTAATTAACAGTTAACAATTAACAATTAACATGCAGGGAGGTCGGAGGGGGCTTTTGTAGTTTTTGTTGATGGGGTTTATGGAGGTCGGAGGGGGCTTTTGTTGTTTTTGTTGATGGGTTTTATGGAGGAGGGAGGGTGTTTTTGTTGTTTTTGTTGATGGGGTTTATGGAGGATGGAGGGTGGTGGTTTTGGGGTAGTATGGCGTTGGGTGGAATTTTCTATGTGGATTATGCGAATTGACCTTGTGAGATTGACGGAAAAAGCGTACCTTTGCGAGGATAAATGCGTACATTCGCAATGATATGTCGGTAAGAATATGAAACACAGTTTATTGATTAAGATAGTTCTCTGTTTGTGTCTGTTAAGTATGCAGGTGAAGGCGTACTCGCAGATCGTGTTAAGTCCTGATGCTCAGACGTATTTGCTCACTTGTTCGCCTGGTACGGAAGTGTATAGCAAGTTTGGTCATTCGGCAATCCGTATTATAGACACTACTCAGGATGTGGACTTTGTGTTCAATTATGGTCTGTTTAGTTTCGATACGGACCACTTCTACCTGCGTTTTATCAAGGGTGAGACTGACTATCAGTTGGGTGTTGAGTCGATGGAGTGGTTTGTGGTGGGCAATGCGAGTATCGGCAGGACGACCTACGAGCAACTGCTTAACCTCTCGACGTCTCAGCAGCAGGCGTTGCTTGATAAGTTGGTGGAGAACTATCAGATAGAGAATCGGTTCTATCGATACAACTTCGTGTTCGATAATTGTGCCACGAGACCCTACCGATTGCTGTCGCAGGTGATCGAGGTGGACAATGCGGACAGTCTGCTGACCACCAAGACGGGTAGGACGTATCGTGATATCATCTCCTATTATGCGGGCGAGTACTCGTGGTTGAAGTACGGCATCAATCTCATCTTTGGTAAGGATGCAGACGTGGAGATGACGCTGCGGCAGTCGTTTTTCCTGCCTGAGCAGTTGATGAACTACGTGTCGACGGCGCGGATGAGTCACGGGATGCCGTTGTGTGTGGAGGAGACGGTTGCTCCGTTTGTGGTGGAACATCACTCTTGGTGGTTGTCGCCGGAGTTGGTGACCCTGCTGGTGTGCTTGCTGATAGTGGGTATCACGGTGTATGACCTTCGCCGAAAGAAGGTGTCGTGGTGGCTCGATGCGGTGTTGTTCTTCGTGTATGGGTTGCTTGGGACTATCTGTTGTTTCCTGACGTTCTTCTCGGTTCATCCGTTGGTGGGGCACAATTGGAACATATTGTTCTTGTCGCCGCTGTTCTTTGTGCCGTTTGCTTTTACCTTGTTCAAGCGGGGGCGGTCGTGGCTGCTTAAAGGGCATCTGTTTGTTGGGCTGTATTTCTATATTGCGTTGGTGGTTCGTCTGTGCGTTGGGCAGGCTTGGCATCCGTTCTTGTTTATCCCGATAGTCCATTTCTTGCATATACGTTGCTGCTGGTACCGTGAGGTGTTCGTCATAGGTAAGCGTGGGAAGGTGTCGTTGGCTTCGTTGTTTTCGTTGCTTGCGTTGTTGGTGTTGCCTTCGGCTGCGGTGGCGGGGACGAGGTTGACGGTGGTAGTAGCGGTCGAAGGACTGAACAGCAGTTGCCTGCATGAGATGCGTCCTTTCTTGCCGCAGGGTGGGTTGCGGACCTTGGACGAAGAGGCGTTGGAGTTACCTACTGTCTTCTCGCATAACCTGTACGGTGGGAGCGAGACTCTTGCGACCTTGATGACGGGTGCTAATCCGTCGGAGCATGGCATTTCGTCGGATAAGTATTACTCGCGCACGACACGGAGACCTCGTTCAGTGTTTGAGGATGAGGGTACGAAGGGCATAGGGACAGCCTTGACGGTATCGCCTTCGGCGGTGCTGTCGCCTACGCTGTCGGACTATTTCCGTATGGCTTATCCGCAGGAGCAGAGTAAGATTTATGCGGTGGGTATTCATGCTAACCAGACGCTCATCTTGGCGGGTCATGCCGCTAATGCGTGTGCGTGGATAAGCAGTGACGAGGAGAAGCGTTGGGCGACGACCGCATATTATTCCGACGGTCTACCTGAAGAGGCAGATGCTATGAACATCAATGGTCGGTTCACGGAGATAGTGAATAGGCTGTGGACTCCGAGAATGGATATGCAGTCGTACCTTCATCCGACGGCAACGGAGGTTAAGCAGCAGAAGTTCAGTTGCACAATGCCGGTTGACCTTACGTCTTCGCCTATGGCGAACGATTTGGTAACGGAGTTGGCGCTGAGTATCCAGCAAGGTAAACAGTTGGGGAAGGATATTGCGCCGGACTTGTTGCTATTGGAGATGACAGTTGTGGCGCCGCAGCAAGAGTCGGATATCCTGCAGAGTGCGGCTCAAGAGGATATGTATCTGAGTCTGAATCAGAACCTTGGTTTCTTGATGGAGCAACTCAATAAGCGTGTGGGTCGTGACCATTACGAGTTGGTGGTGGTCGGCTTTCCTCGCTATGGGAGTGGGGTGTCGGCGTATCAGCGTGCCAATATAGGTATTCAGCAGTTCAATGTGGATAGGGCAGCGGCTTTGTGCAACACCTACCTGATGGCGATGTACGGTCATGAGCGTTGGGTGGATGGTGGTTATCTTAACTCTATCTATATGAACCGTTCTCTGATAGAGCAGCGGCAGATGTCGGTGACGGCATTGCAGCAACAGATAAGCGATTTCCTGTTGGAGTTTGAGGGGGTTCAGTTGGCTTTCCCTGCGAATCATATTTCTTATTTGCAAGATGAGGGTGCGGTTGGTGACCTTCGCAATAGTTATAACAAGCGGTGTTATGGCGATGTGCTATTCACTTTGCAGCCGTTGTGGACGATAGAAGGTCAGGTGTCGGCACCAGCATCAACGGGTAGCGTATGCTTTTTCTGGACGCGCAGTAATCAGATAACTAACCGAGAGCAGACGGATGCTACTCGAATAATGGATATAATAATTTCAATCTTATAAGTATTTCTATGGAATTCTATGAATGTAAAGTAAAGTACCAACGCAATGGTATTAATGGTGAACCACAAACAAAGACAGAGATCTATCTTGTAGAGGCAGTTTCTTTTGCCGATGCGGAGCAGCATACGCTTGAGGAGATTAAGCCTTTTATCTTGGGAGGGCAAGAGGTCGAGATGAAGAGCATTCGCAAGATGGTTATCAATGAGTTATTACCTAACGACCAAGGCTTATTCTGGTATAAGGCTAAGATAGAGTATCAGTCAGTTGACCCTGATTCGGGCAAGGAGAAAAAGGTGTCGGTTATATGGCTGATACAAGAGGCAAGCATGGAGAATGCCTATAAGGTGGCGAAAGATGGGATGGACAAATCGGGTGTGGACTATACCATTAAGACCCTGCAGGTTACGGGTATAGTTGACGTATTGCGTGTATAATCTCAATGCCTACTGATAGGAACAGGATAGAAAAGGCATGGCAGGGCTACAGCAAGGCTTTGCCTGAGGGTGTGCAATTGCTCTGCGTGAGTAAGTATTACCCAAACGATGCTGTCATGGCGGCTTACGATTCGGGTGCTCGTTCTTTTGGAGAGAGTAGGGTACAGGAGTTGGAAGCCAAGGCCGCCGCTTTGCCTAAGGATATCGAGTGGCACTTTATCGGTCATCTTCAGACCAATAAGATAAAGAAGTTGCTTCCTCTTGTGACGCTTATTCATGGTGTCGACTCGTGGCATCTCTTGTCGAAGATAGATGAGGAGGCTTGCCATGAGGAAAGGGTGGTCAATGTGTTGCTTGAGGTAAAGATATCGCATGACGCTATGAAGTCGGGTTTTGCGGAGCAGGACCTAAGGCAGATGCTGGTGGAAGGTGCATGGCGAGGACTGACGCATGTGAGGATATGCGGCTTGATGGGTGTGGCGTCGAACACCGATGATAAAGAGTGTATACGAGGGGAGTTTAGGCATCTGCATGACCTTTGGTTGGATATCAAGCACGATTATTTTGCCGATGCACAAGACTTCACGGTTCTCTCGATGGGCATGACGCACGATTGGCAGATTGCTGTTGAGGAAGGTAGTACGATGATACGAATAGGACATGGTATCTTTGGAGATACGGAATAGATGGGGCTTTTGAGGATACGGAGAGATATAGTAATGCTGTTGGGCTTTCTGTGTTGTATGGCAGGAAGGGCCAACTCGGTGCGTGTGTATGGTTATGTGGTGGATGAGACGAACCAAAGCATCGAGTTTGCCAATGTGTGGATAGAGGGCACTACTGTTGGTTGCACCACCAGCAAGAACGGTTATTACGACTTGAAGGTAGATATTGCAGACAGTGCGACAGTCGGTTACTCGATGGTGGGTTACCAAACGGAGAGGCGTACGATTGATGCGAAGCAGGCATTGGTGCAGATCAATGTGGTGTTGCATTCGGATGTGGAGGCGTTGGATGAGGTAGAGGTGAAGGGTATGCGTAAGCAGTTGGATAACTTCGACCATATCAGTCCTGTCAATACTCGTCTTATGCCGGACGCATCGGGCGGCAGTATTGAGAGTCTGCTAATCACTTTCACAGGTGTGAGTCAGAATAACGAACTGTCGTCGCAGTATAATGTGCGCGGTGGTAGTTTCGATGAGAATGCGGTGTATGTGAATGGGGTAGAGGTGTTCCGGCCGTTGCTTCTCCGTTCGGGTCAGCAAGAAGGACTATCGTTTATCAATCCGGAGATGGTGGAGAACGTGAACTTCTCGGCTGGCGGATATAGTGCACAGTATGGCGATAAGATGTCGTCGGTGTTGGACGTTAACTATAAGCATCCTACATCGTTCCAGACGACGCTCAACATCAGTCTATTGGGTGCGAGTGCTTATGTGGCGGCCGGCGATAGCACGTATTCTATGATGCATGGCGTGCGGTATAAGACATCGCAATACTTGCTCGGAACGTTGGCTACGAAAGGACGGTATCAGCCTAATTTTGTGGATTATCAGACCTATATGACATGGAAGCTAGGCAAGAAGAAAGCGGCTTCTCGTTGGGAGATGAGTTTCTTGGGGAACTTCTCGCAGAACTCGTATAAGTTTCAGCCGGAGGAATTGGCTCAGACCTTTGGCACTTACGCCACGGCTCGTAGTCTGACGGTGGCTTATGAGGGAGCGGAACGAGACATGTTTCGTACGGCTTTTGCCAACTTAGGGCTGACCTATCAGGCGAATAAGGACTTGCGTATAGGTTTCAATGTGGGTGGTTTCTATAGTTATGAGCGTGAGAACTACGACATTACGGCAGAGTATATACTGCGTGTTAAGCCTGTGTCGGAGACGGATGGTGAGAGCACCGAAGATGAGGACGAGGTGTTAGGTACGGGCGTTTATCATGAGCACGCACGCAATCTGTTGCAGACGGGTATTGCTAATCTATCGCATTTTGGCGAGTGGAAGGCTGGTCAGAACTCGTTGCAGTGGGGTTTGACGGTGCAAGGCGAGTTCATTAAGGATAAGATGAATGAGTGGGAGTGGCGTGATTCAATGGGGTATTCTATTCCTACGCAGGCGTCTTCGATGGAGTTGTATTACAATCTTAGAGGCACTAACACTTTGAATACTATTCGTTTGCAGGGATATGTGCAAGACTTGTATAAGTGGTATACAGACCACGGAATGGTGTTCCTCAATGGTGGCTTGCGGATGCATTGGTGGAGTTTCAACAAAGAGTTCTTGTGTAGTCCTCGTGCCTCGGTGTCCTTTACGCCCGATTGGAAGCATGACTTTGTGTTCCGTTTGGCATCGGGCTTGTATTACCAAGCGCCTTTCTATAAGGAGTTGCGCGATACGCTGACGGATGCTGGAGGTGTCACTCGTGTTACCTTGAACCAAGACTTGAAGGCGCAGCGTTCGGTACATGTGGTAGCCGGAATGGACTATTACTTTAGGGCATGGGGTCGACCGTTTAAGTTCACGGCTGAGGCTTACTATAAATATATGGATCGCGTGGTGAGTTACACATTGGACAATGTGAGGATACGCTATTCGGGTCAGAACGATGCTATTGCCTACAGCACAGGTCTTGACTTGAAGCTCTATGGCGAGTTGGTGCCTGGTGCAGAGTCGTGGATTAACTTCTCGCTTATGCGTTCGAGGGAAGACCTCTTGAATGACAATCGGGGATGGATACCTGGTCCTAACGAACAGCGATATAGTTTCAGTATGTTGTTTCAGGACTATATTCCTAAGTTCCCGCAGTATAAGTTTCACTTGCGTTTTATCTGGAGTGATGGTTTGCCTTATGGGTCGCCGAGAAACTTGCAGACACGTGCGATGTTGCGTTCGACGCCTTACCGAAGACTTGATATTGGTGCTTCGCGTGTGATAGGTCAGAAAAGCGATAAGTGGTTTAAGACGAAGCACTTGGAGAGTATATGGATTAACTTAGAGATATTTAACCTGATAGGATTCAATAATGTCAACTCCTATTTCTGGGTGACTGACGCAACGGGTAATCAGTGGGCTTCTCCGAACTACCTTACGGGGCGTATGTATAATGTGAAACTAACCTTTGATTTTAAGTAACGAATACGATAGAACAATGACACAAGCCGCTCAAACAGAGACGCCTATGATGCGTCAGTTTCGTAACATCAAGGAACAGTATCCCGATGCTTTGCTTTTATTCCGTTGTGGTGATTTCTATGAGACCTATTGCGAGGACGCTGTCAATGCGTCTAAGATACTGAATATCACGCTAACACATCGAAGCAATGGCGGTGGTGTGGCAGCAAGTATAGAGATGGCAGGCTTCCCGTATCATGCCTTGGATGTGTATCTGCCTCGTTTGGTGCGCGCAGGTTATCGTGTGGCTATCTGTGACCAGTTGGAAGACCCTAAGTTGGCTAAGAAACTGGTGAAGCGAGGTGTGACTGAGTTGGTTACTCCTGGTGTGTCGTATTCCGATACCACTATTCCGCAGAAGGAGAATAACTATGTGTCGTGTGTTCATTTCGCAAAGAACGAGATAGGCGTTGCTTTCTTGGATATATCGACAGGTGAGTTCCTTGTGGCGCAAGGCACAGCCGATTATGTGGATAAGTTGATCACTAACTTCGCTCCTAAGGAGATATTGTATGAGCGTGGCAAGAAAGATGAGTTCCGCAAGGACTTCGGTTCGAAGTGGTTTACCTTTGAATTGGAGGACTGGATATTCACTTCGGAGTCGGCTATGGATAGGCTGAAGAAACAGTTTGAGATTGAGAACCTGAAAGGTTTCGGCGTGGAGCATCTCCCGATAGGTGTGGTTGCTGCGGGTGCTATCTTATATTATCTCGACATGACGCAGCACTTGCAGACTTCGCATATCCAGCATCTGAGTCGTATTGAAGAGGATAAGTATGTGTGGCTCGATCGGTTTACCATTCGTAACCTTGAGCTCTACCCCGAGCGAGCCGATGGCACGGGACTGCTCAATGTGTTGGATGCTACGCAGTCGCCTATGGGTGTGCGTTTGCTGCGCAAGTGGTTGTCGTTCCCGTTGAAGGATATAAAGACTATCCGCGCTCGGCAAGAGGTAGTGGAATGGATGTTCCGTAATCCGCAAGAGAGGAGTGAACTACGACAGTGCTTATCGGCTATCCACGATATAGAGCGTCTTGCCGGTAAGATTGCTACGCGGCGTATCTTGCCTCGTGAGGTACTGCAGGTCTACAATGCGTTGTGTGCCATTGAGCCTATCAAGACGATGGCGTCGGGAAGTGATGTAAAGAGCTTCTCGTCGTTGGGCGGGCGTCTGGTGTTGTGCGAGGAGATACGCGAAGTGATACATCACACTATCAGTGAGAGTGCACCGGCATCGCTTAGTAAGCCTGGTTATATACGCGATGGTGTGGATAAGGAGTTAGACGAGTTGCGTGCCATAGGGCAGAACGGTAAGGATTGGTTACTGCAAGTGCAGCAGCGTGAAGCGGAGAAGACCGGTATTCAAAGTCTACGCATAGGGTATAACAATGTGTTTGGTTACTACTTGGAAGTGCGTAACACCTACAAGAATCAAGTGCCGGCAGAGTGGATTCGTAAGCAGACATTGGCACAAGCAGAGCGTTATATCACCGAGGAATTGAAGGAGTATGAGGAAAAGATTCTTGGTGCAGAGGGAAATATTGCTATCATCGAGTCGAGGATATATACTGAGTTGTTGGAACGATTGGCAACTTCGGTAAATGACCTTTTACAAGATGCGCATATCCTTGCGGCAATCGATTGCTTGGCATCGTTTGCGGATGTGGCAGAGCGATATAAGTATGTTTGTCCTGTTGTGGACGAGGGCTTGGAGATCGACATTAAAGAAGGACGTCACCCTATTATTGAGCGTTGTATGCCTATGGGGGAACAATATGTGTCGAACAATGTCTATTTGGACAATAACTCACAGCAGGTGATCATCATTACGGGACCGAATATGGCAGGTAAGTCGGCTCTATTGCGTCAGACGGCTTTGATCGTGCTGATGGCACAGATGGGTAGTTTTGTTCCTGCTGAGAGTGCTAAGATCGGGGTGGTGGATAAGATATTCACCCGTGTGGGTGCGAGCGATAATATCTCGTTGGGCGAGTCGACCTTCATGGTAGAGATGAACGAGGCGTCTACGATATTGAATAACCTCTCGGAGCGTAGTCTTATCTTGTTCGATGAGTTAGGCCGAGGCACGAGTACATACGATGGTATCAGTATTGCTTGGGCGATTGTGGAGTATATTCATGAGTTTAAGGGACATCCTAAGACATTGTTTGCTACGCACTATCATGAGCTTAACGAGATGGAAAAGAGTTATACTCGGATTCATAACTTCAATGTGTCGGTAAAGGAAATCAATGGTAAGATTATTTTCCTGCGTAAGTTGATAGAAGGTGGTTCGCAACACAGTTTCGGTATTCATGTGGCGAAGATGGCGGGTATGCCAAGCTCGATTGTTGCTCGCTCGGAGCAGATACTAAAGGAGTTGGAAAGTAGTCAAGCCGAAGGATTGGGCAAGAACATCAGTGCGCAGAAACAAAAGAAAACGGATGGTGTTCAGTTGAGTCTTTTCCAATTAGATGACCCTGTGCTTGAACAAGTGCGTAATGAGATATTGACGCTTGATATCAATGCGTTAACTCCGCTCGAGGCACTGAATAAGTTAAACGAGATTAAGCGTATTGTAACGGGTAAGTAGGTCGATGCCTGCTTGGTGGTAGGTTTCTTTTACCTCTTTGTATATCGTTTCGGGAACCCATTGGCGCATGTCGTGTCCGAGTGCAAGTTCTTGTCGTATCTGAGTCGACGAGATAGGGTAGAGTGGTGCTTCGGTGAGGATAGTAACTGCGGGATAGGTCTGTTGTAGTTGCGTTATATCATCGCCTTTGCGTGGATAGACATATATGGGATAGTCACGGAGAATAGTCTGCCAATCTTTCCAATGATGGAAGATGGTGAGGTTGTCTGTACCAATGACAAGCGAGAAGGTGTGTTGTGGATAGGATTGCTTCAACTGTTGGAGGGTATGAATGGTGTACGACGGTTGCGGGAGGTGAAACTCGAAGTCGGATACCACAATCTTGTCGTGACCTGTGACGGCCGTCTTTGCCCATTGCAGGCGTTTATTTTGGTCGATCAAGAATCCCAAGTCCTTGAGAGGATTGTTTGGCGTGACCATGAGCCATATCTCATTGAGTGAGGTATGCGCTACAATCCACTCAGCAAGACTGATATGTCCTATATGGATAGGGTTGAACGAACCGCCGTAGATGCCTATCTGCGCCATAAGGTGTTACTTGTTTAGGAAGTTATCGACCACTTCATCAAGATGTTTCTCGGCTTCTTGTAGGTTGTCGTTGACTATTACTACATCGAACTGTGGGCGATAGGTCAACTCTTCTGCGGCTTTGTTGAGTCGTTCTTCTATCTTCTCTGCCGAGTCGGTGGCACGATGCGTGAGGCGATTACGCAGTTCATCGATGCTTGGTGGAGCCACAAAGATAGACAGGGCTTTGTCACCGAAAAGGCGTTTGAGGTTTGCACCACCTTTGACATCCACATCAAACACGACATGGTGGTGCTTATCTTCAATGCGTTGTATCTCAGAACGTAGCGTACCGTAATAGGTGCCGCTATATACTTGTTGCCATTCAACCAATTTATCTTCAGCTATGAGTTGCTGAAACTGATCGTTGGTAATGAAGTAATACTCTTTCCCATTGACCTCTTGTCCTCGTGGTGCGCGTGTGGTGGCGCTGACCGAGAACTCTAAGTCGCTGCGTTTGCTGAGTAGATAATTAACTAATGTACTTTTACCCGAACCGCTGGGCGCGCCAAAGATGAGTATCATGATATTGAATGTTGATTATAAGACATTGAGTACTTGTTCCTTTATTTGCTCGAGGATATCCTTCATTTTGACGACGATTATCTGCATCTCGCTCTGGTTACTCTTGCTGCCGAGGGTATTGATCTCGCGTCCCATCTCTTGCGCAATGAATCCCAGTTTCTTACCTACGCCTACGCCTTCGGTAGCCATTGTCTCGCGGAAGTAGCGCAGGTGGTTAGTGAGGCGTACTTTCTCTTCTGTGATATCCAGTTTCTCGAGGTAGTATATCATCTCTTGTTCGAGTCGGTTCTTGTCGATGGTCTGTTGCGTCTGCGTCGATAGCTTGTCGAGATTGGCTTCGAGGTGCTGACGGATCTTCTCTACTCGTCCTTTCTCGAAAGGTTCTACTTCGGCAAGAAGGGCTTGAATACCATCAAGTTTTTCGGTGAACATGGCTTGCAGGGCAGCACCTTCTTGTATGCGGAAAGCACGGAAAGCCTCGATGGCTTGGTGGATAGTAGTCAGCACGATGTTCCAATCGTTGTCGGAGATCGTATCGCCCTCGGATGGCTTGAGCACATCGGGGATACGCATGATGGTGCCTGTGATATTGTGTTGCTCTATTCCCAACTCTTGTTGCAGGGAGGTCAGTTCACGATAGTAATATGCAAAAGCCTCTCGGTTGATAGGCGTGAAGGCAGCATTGGCAGCCGTTGTGGGAGTATCCGATGCGGCTTGATAGTAGATGTTGAGGTCCACTTTGCCTCGTTCGAGTTGTTGTGCAATAAGACTGCGAATCTCAAGTTCGTGGTCTTTGAGTTGCGGTGCGATACGAACGCTTAGGTCCATCAATTTGGAGTTGAGACTCCGCAGTTCGACCACCAGTTTCTTGTTGCTATTTGATAGTATTTGGCTTTCGGCTTTGCCATAACCTGTCATCGATTGTATCATTTCTTTTCAAGTTGAATGTTCTCTTCAATGTTATATTCGCCGAGGTCGAAAGGATTAGTCTCTTGTCCTTTCTTCTTTTTCTCGGGCACAGGAACTGCCACTGAGTCGGCTTTGTAGTTCTCTTTAGGGTCAGACGCTACGATACGGAGCGTGTCAGTTGGGAAGCCTATGTAGGTTGCCTCATAATGTCCATCGGCATTGGTGTGAAGTGTGTCGACGATAGGCTTTTCTTTGTAACCTTTGATGACAACTTGCATGTCTTGCAAGGGTTGGTCTTTGGTGTCGGTTACTTGACCCGAAATCTTGTATGTGGCAGTGGGTACACCATAGAGGCACATGATAGGCGCATTGATCGACTCTCGTGAGGTCTTGCAACCAAAGAGGGTTAGGATAGAACCAATCAGCACATTGACAAAAGCCATAAGGCGCAGTTTCATCTTTTTCATTTTCCTATGCAGAATTTAGTGAATATATTGTTCAATACCTCCTGTGAGGTTATTTGTCCGGTTATCTCTCCAAGGGCTTGCAGACAGTCGTGCAAGTCGAGTGTTAGGAACTCGCCACTGAGTTGCTCTTGCAATCCTCGCTTCACTTGGCGGATAGCGTTGAGGGCTCTGAGCAATGCCTCATAGTGGCGTGTATTGCTTATTGTGACAGCGTTGCGAGTGTCGAACATTTGGCTTGCCTCGTTCGCAAGTAGGTCTCGCAAGGTTTGCAGGTTATCGTATTTGGCAGATAAGCAAATCGTTTTGCTGTCGTTAGGCAGTCGCAACTTGTCTTTGTCGACAAGGTCTATCTTGTTGTATATCCTGATGATGCTCTTGCCTTGCAGTTCATCCTTTTGCGGTAGAGTGTCGATAGGTTGAGTAGAATCGATGACTTGTAGAATGATATTGGCTTTCTTGGCAGCCTGTATACTGCGCTCTATACCAAGCGATTCGATGGTGTCGTGGGTCTCACGGATACCAGCCGTGTCGATAAAACGGAAGAGTATTCCGTTAATGACAAGGGTATCTTCGATGGTATCTCGCGTGGTGCCTTGTATGTCGCTGACGATGGCTCTCTCTTCGCCTACGAGTGCATTGAGAAGTGTCGATTTGCCAGCATTTGTAGCACCAATGATAGCAACAGCGATGCCTTGCTTGATGGCATTGCCGGCTTGAAACGATTCGGTGAGTGCCGTGAGTTTAGCCTCGATGTCTTGTGCCAATTGGTTGAGTTGACTACGGTCGGCAAACTCCAGTTCCTCGTGGTCGGCAAAGTCCAATTCGAGTTCCACCAGGGAGGTGAACTCAAGTAAGCGATTACGTAGCGACTCAATCTCTTGCGAAATACCTCCACGCAGTTGCGAGAGAGCAAGGTCCTTCTCTGCTTTTGTCTGTGCGGCAATAAGGTCCGCCACGGCTTCTGCCTCAGTCAAATCAAGTTTGCCATTGAGGAATGCCCGTTGGGTAAACTCTCCGGCTTTTGCCATACTGCAACCGCTACGGATAAGCCATTGTAGGATAGTCTGTTGGATATACAGACTGCCATGACAAGCAATCTCGACGCAGTCTTCGCCTGTGAACGAGTGTGGTGCACGGAATACGCTTACCAATACCTCGTCGAGTATCTCGCCGCTGTATTCGATAGTGCCATAATGGACAGTGTTCGCTGAGGCTTCCGATAGAGGTTTGTGACCGTGATAGAGACTGTCGGCAATAGCAATTGCATCCGTTCCACTGACTCGTATCACGGCAATACCTCCGATCCCGTAAGGGGTTGATATGGCGCAGATTGTACTCATCTCTTCAGTTGTAACATGCACCAATCGCCTTTTTGCTTGCGAGCCACCTCGTTTAGTCCGAGTTGCTGCGCCTTATCAATCAGTGCGGGTATATCCTCGGCATAGAACCCACTGATCCATATCTCGCCATTCGGAAGAAGATAACGTTCGTAGGCGGGTAGTTGCTCAAGGATGATATTGCGGTGGATATTGGCCAAGATAAGGTCGTACTTTCCTTCGGGAGGCGTGTCACCAAGGCGAATATCGAGTTGCACATTATTAAGTTCGGCGTTCTCTTGTGTGTTGCGAACACTGTTCTCATCGATGTCGATAGCGCATACCTCTGTCGCCCCGCACTTCTTAGCCATGATGCCGAGAACTCCTGTACCGCAACCCATGTCTAACACTTTATGGAACGCATTGCTTCGATCAAGGAGAGCCTCAATAAGCATACCCGTTGTCTCGTGATGCCCATTGCCAAAGGCGCAGCGAGGCTTGATGTGTACTCCCAAGGGCAGCACCTCTATTGGATGTTCTTCTTCCCACGTGGCGTTCCAATCCTCGTCGGGGCAGTCTTGTACGGAGACTATTTCAACACCATCGGTCTGTGCAATGAGTGCGTCAATCGCTTGCTTATTGGCTTGTAGCATAGCTGTAAGGATATAGGCATCGTTGCCATCGAAGGTGTCAAAGCCTAAGTCGCCCAACGACTGCTGAAAGACATCTCGCTGCCAATCCTCAGGAAACGAATAGGTTAGGTGTGCTACCGAGTATCGCATTGTCTACCAACGGTTGTAGTGGATATTCTCTTGCTTGAACTTATCTTTCACTGCCGGTTGCTCTGCAGGTATTCCTATTGGCACAATACACATCGGAATGATGTTCTCGGGCAGCCCCAACATTTCTTGTACTTCGGCAGTGCGTTGTGGATTAGGGTAGACACCTGTCCAAACACCTCCAAGGTCCATGGCGTGTGCCGCAAGAAGAAGGTTCTCAGTGGCTGCCGATACATCGTTAATCCAGAAACCTTGTCCATCGCCTTCGATAGCCTTACTCAAGTCGCCGCACATCACAAAAGCGCAGGCAGCACCATTGCCGCAACGGCTAAAAGGAAAGGTCTCGCCCATCTTGCTGAGCAGTGTGTCTTCGGTTACTACAATGAATGCCCAAGGCTGTTTATTGAGTGCCGTTGGAGCCGACATCGCACAACGGAGCAGAGTCTCAATCTTCTCATTACTAATCTTTTCGCCCGTAAACTGCCTTACGGAAACACGCGTCTGGATTGCGTTTAGCACTGTTTCTTGTTTCATATCTTCTGGTTTTGAAGTCTTGCAACCTATCAGTAAGGCTGCCATAAGGGATAGTGTGATTAGGTGTTTCATTGTTCAAAAGGTGTGTTTTTATATTACCGTGCAAAGTTACGGAAATAATTGCATAGTAACAAAATTAGATATACCTTTGCTCTCAAATTGGAGAAAGAAACAATGACTTACGCTGAAACACTTGATTATCTCTATACCTCGCAACCGGCTTTCCATCTTGTGGGAGCGGCTGCCTATAAACCAGGGTTTGAGAATACTTATCGTTTGATGGAGCATCTGGACAACCCATATCAGAAGTTCCCTGCGGTTCATATTGCCGGCACCAATGGCAAGGGTTCTGTCTCGCACCTGATTGCTGCCGTGTTGCAATCCGCTGGCTATAAGGTAGGACTCTACACCTCGCCGCATCTCGTCGACTTCCGTGAACGCATTCGTATCTCGGGTGAGATGATTCCCGAGGAGAAGGTTGTGGCTTTTGTCGAGAAGAATCGCCCATTCTTAGATACTGTCAAACCCTCTTTTTTTGAGACCACTATGGCAATGGCGTTCGACTATTTCGCATCCGAAAAGGTAGACATTGCCGTGGTAGAGGTAGGCCTTGGCGGTCGATTAGACAGCACGAATATCATCACGCCTCTTGTGTCGGTGATAACCAACATCGGCAAAGACCACACCGAGTTCTTGGGCGATACCTTGCCCAAGATTGCTTTCGAGAAAGCAGGTATCATCAAGCCCAATGTGCCCGTGGTGATAGGCGAGAGTGATACCGAAACCATGCCCGTCTTCCAGCGAAGAGCACAAGAATGTCACTCCGAGATAGTCTTCGCCGACCAATTACCCTATAAAGAGATTACTTGTGAGTTGAAGGGTTGCTACCAGCAACATAACAAACAGACGACTCGAGTGGCATTGGAGGTATTGCGTCAGGTGTCCGATTATCATATCACCGATGCCGCTATCGTTCAAGGCTTTGCCTCGGTTTGCCGCCTTACGGGACTGCGTGGTAGATGGGAGACATTGTCCAACAAAGGTCCTGTGGTTATCTGCGATACAGGGCATAACGGACATGGCATCAAGTATGTAGCCTCGCAGTTGCAGGCATTGACGGAGCAGTATCACCGTCTGCATATCGTCTTTGGCATGGTCAATGATAAAGATGTGCGTGACTCGATGGCGATGTTGCCTCATCAGGCTGTGTTCTACTTCACGCAGGCAAAGACGCATCGTGCTATTCCTGCCGAGACGATGCAACAGATGGGCGAAGAACTCTCGCTGCATGGTGCTGCATACAATAGCGTATCAGCCGCAGTGCAAGCCGCATTGTCTGCTGCCGCAAAGGACGACCTTGTCTTTATCGGCGGAAGTAATTATGTAGTGGGAGAAGCTCTGCAACTGAGTTATAACTGATCACTCGTTGCTTTTTTCCACATACTGATAGCATCCCAAATCAGCCCCTTCTGCAGGTCGTGGATTACCCTCTCGGTCGTAGGGCAGAGTAGCCGCCTTATCGCTCAGTGCCTTACCTCTTACCGGTGCCACAGAGTCTAAGTGGAAATCGTAATAGTAATAGTCGTCCAACGAATAGAAAGCGTTGACAAATACAGTGTCTTCGTCGGAGGCATAGATGTTATCGTGAAAAGGGGTCGAGGCAATGGTGTCATTCTTGATGTAGTTCCCTGCAAACTCGCCCAAGTAGTATTGCGGTAGCGGCGTAGCCAGCACAAGGTTGTTCTTACGAATACCCGTGATGATATTGTTGTACATCCTGCACACCGTTTGGTTGTTGTTCTTCGAGAGGTCGTTGATATACACCGCCGCCACATCCTCGCGCGCCACAGGCTGAATACTCATATCTGTGTTGCGAAAGTACGACGCAATAGTATTGTGCACAAGGTCATACTCACCCCCAGAGAGATACAAGCAATACTGTGCACAGTTGCTTATCTCAGTGTTGCTGATGGCGGCATTCGTGTTCTGCAATACTACGCCATACTGCGAGAAGTTGTGTATCTTAGAGTCTGTCAATGTCAGTTCTGGCGTTGTCTTCTTGTCCTCCGAACTGCAGTATAGTCCCACCTTTCCGCTGATTATCTCTACATGTTCCAGCAAGTGTTTATTGGCGACCTGTTCTTGTGGCTGCATCAGATAGACCCCGTTCCATTTGCCTGACACCGCTGTATAGGGCACATGGGTATATAGATTGTCCAACCTATCTCCTTGAATGCGAATAGGTCGCTCCAACGTGCCTTGTGCCGTGAGGCTGCCATAGATAATGATACTTGCATTGTCGTGCATATACAGGGTCGTACCAGCCCGTAGAGTGATGTTGCAAAGCGTATCCACAGTGAGATTATTGTATATTAGATACGGCTTACCGCCACCGAGTATTGTATCGTGCCGAATGGTGCATTGGTTCAGCCGCTCAACATCTTGCCCGTAGGCTTCGAGAACGACCGTCTGTACATTGTCATTGGTTAGGAAACTAATCCCATCTTCAATGAACACAGGCGTGTTGGAGTCCTGTCGGTCAACCTGCGCCTTCACAAACACATACAGACTATCTCGCCCCAACAAGGTAATCTCCGACAACCGTTCAGAGGATGTCTCACCGTCTACATTGAGTCGGAAATACTGCCCACTCTGCATGCTTATCTTCTCAATAACGACGGCTTTCTTGTTGGGATTGTAAACTGTAAACTGCATCGTAGGACTGTTGGTCTCTGTGAAGACCGTGTCAAACCGAAGCGTGTCGCACGAGAAACGCAATCGCACACTCGGGTCGGTCGTTATCTGTGGGTCGCAACTGCTGAGGCCGAGGCTGAGAATACTCCAACACAATAAAAGACTATAGGTTAGGCGTCGCATCATTCAAAGTTGAAAGTAAGAGTGAGTTGCCTATTGAGCAGCCTACTGAGCGCATCTGTATAGAAAGCGTCTTGTATCGCCAGTTCCGGTCGCTTGCTCGATGCCGTCAATACATTATTGAAACCTATCGAATAGGTCAACTGCGGACATAGTTTGAACCACGGAAAGTAAAAGTCGCAACCAAAGCCCACTTCCACAAAGTAATCGAACGCCTTTTGCAGTATCGGCCGTTTCTTGTCGGTACCAAAGTCGAACGACACACCACCGCCGGCGATAAGATAAGGACGGTAGTTCACTTCTCGCTCGGCTGACCATTTGAGGTAGATAGGTACGGTGATAGGCAGCGATAGTACATCCGTCTTAAGGTTAGTCACACTGCCCGACTCTGTCTTGTAGGTGAGCGTCCGCATACCAAAGTGCAACGCCGGCGTGCAACGGAAATTGAGATGGCGACTCAAACGTACATCGGTGATAAAACCTACCGAGAAGCCAGGCATCATACTCTTCACACGAGCATGATACACCTCATTGTCAATCTCAAGTAGCGACTCATCCACCGAATAGTGCATGAAGTTGAGCCCCAACGAGAACCCAAAATGCACCACCTTGTCGTCTATATAAGGTCTGTTCTGCGCGAAACTGATAGGCGCCGCCAAAAGAATGAGTAATATGACAATACCGTTCCTTTTCATTCTGCCAATGATTGAAGTAGGAAATCGATGCCTTTGTCGTAACTCTGCAGCCCGTAACCCATAAAGGTGGCGCAGGCTACATCGCTCAGGTAAGAATGCCGCCGAAAGTCCTCTCGTTGCGTGATATCGCTGATATGCACCTCTACCACCGGCTTACGGATAGCCGCAATAGTGTCTCGCAGTGACACACTCGTATGCGTATATCCGCCTGCATTAAGCACAACGCCAACTATATCCTCCCGTGTGTCAACCTCTTGCAGATAGTCAATGAGGCTGCCCTCGTGGTTACTCTGAAAGTACTCGAAGCACACCGCTGCATACTTCTCCCGCAGACCTACCAGATAGTCCTCGAACGACATAGTGCCATAGATGGCAGGTTCACGCTTGCCAAGAAGGTTTAAGTTAGGTCCGTTAACGATAGCAATATGTATCTGCTCCGGAAGCATTGATACAAACTTACGAGTTCATCGACGCCAAGAACTCCTCATTATTGATAGTCCGTTCCATCCTCTCTTTGAGAAGCTCCATGGCTTCTACCGAGTTCATATCGGCAAGACGGTTACGAAGTACCCACATCCGTTGGATTATCTCGTCTGGTAATAACAAGTCGTCACGGCGTGTCGACGATGCCATAATATCCACTGCAGGGAATACACGCTTGTTACTTAACTTACGGTCAAGCTGCAACTCCATGTTACCCGTACCCTTGAACTCCTCGAAGATGACATCATCCATCTTACTTCCGGTGTCCGTCAAAGCCGTAGCAATGATAGTGAGCGAACCCCCGTTCTCAATGTTACGAGCAGCACCAAAGAACCGCTTTGGCTTATGCAACGCTTGTGCCTCTACACCGCCGGACAGCACTTTGCCGCTCGCTGGGGTTACCGTGTTGTAAGCACGAGCCAAACGCGTGATAGAGTCGAGCAAAATAACCACATCATGCCCGCATTCCACCAACCGTTTCGCTTTCTCGTGTACTATATTGGCAACCTTCACATGGTTCTCAGCCGGCTCATCAAAGGTCGATGCAATCACTTCTGCGTTCACACTGCGAGCCATATCCGTCACCTCCTCAGGACGCTCATCGATCAGTAGCACAATCATATACACCTCCGGATGATTTTTCGCAATGGCATTGGCGACCTCTTTCAGCAACACCGTCTTACCGGTCTTCGGCTGTGCCACAATCAATCCGCGCTGACCCTTGCCGATTGGTGCAAACAAGTCAATGACCCGACACGACAATGGGTCGTCATGACCCGTGCACAACTTGAACTTCTCATCTGGGAATAACGGAGTAAGATGCTCAAATGCTACTCGGTCTCGTATCTGTTCTGGCAGACAACCATTGATGCGCAACACCTTGTTGATAGGAAAATAACGCTCGCCATCACGAGGTGGACGGATCGTACATTCTACCGTGTCCCCTGGCTTGAGCCCATAAGACTTGATCTGCTGCTGTGATACGTAGATATCGTCAGGCGACGAGATGTAGTTATAATCGGCTGAACGCAAGAACCCGTACCCATCTGGCAGTATCTCTAATGTGCCATATCCCTTTATCTGATCGGTGAAGTCGTATAGGTATTGCTTCTTTTGGTCGTTCTGATTCTCTTTGTTCTCGCCGTTACCTTCCTTCTTTTGAACCGCATTATCCTTGGGAACAGCGTTCTCTTTGGGGAGATTATTCTGAGGCTCAACGCTCTTCTGCGCAACCTCTTCCTTGATAGGCACCTCCGTCTCAGCAACCTCATTCTTCTCTATTGGCTTCTCTTCGGCAGACTTCTGCGAGAAAAGATTGCTCTCTTCTGCCACTTCCGTCGCAACAACCTTCTTCTTACGACCTCTCTTCTTCGGTGCGTTCTCGGCAGCAACGACTTCCTGCGCCACTTCAACAACCTCCTCTGCAGGTGCCTCCGCCTTCTCTATCGGCTTGCGACCTCGTTTCTTTGGTGTAACATTCTCCGCACTCTCAGCCTTAAACGACTTAGGCTCTTCGGCTTTCACTGCCTCTTCTTTCTTGGCAGCAACGATGTTTCGCTCCACCTTGTCGTTGAAGAGTGGGGTAGAGAATATGGTCTCCGACTTGCGCGGTACGTTCTCCGATAGCACCTCCTTCGTGGAACCGCCGTTGTTTTGTGTGAAGTGGTCCAAGTTCACGCGCTCCACAGTACTATGCGTGCGCATGCGTTTCTTCTTTCTTTGCTCGGGCTGTTCGCTACGGGCATCGACTTTTGCTTGAACCTCTTCCGCTTTCCTATCGGCTTGAGCGTTCAGAATATCGTATCTAATGTCTTGTATGTTAGGGTTCCTCCCTACTTTGATACCGAATGATTTGGCAATCTCGGTTAGTTGCTCAAGCGACATTTGCTCGAGCCCTGCCATGTTGTATAACATAAATATTCAATATATAATCTGTGGAATCAGTATTCTCGTTGGAATCTTTACTTAAGGATCGTGCAACAAGAGAGAACCTCTCTCGTCTATGCATTACGATTAGACTATTGCTACACTGCCATCAAACTGTTGCTACACGCCTATCAGTCCGTTGCTATACGGCTATCAAACTGTTGCTACACGACCATCAATCCGTTGCTACACGACTATTAGACTGTTGCTATACGGCTATCTGTCCGCTGCTACACGACTATTAGACTGTTGCTACACGGTTATGTTAATGTGATTACAATCCGCCTTTCTCGTAATTGCGCTGCAAAGGTATGGCAAATTTTTCATACTTGCAACATCTCCCCATCATTTTCATACCAAATTCTCACCGATTCCATGTCAACCCCTCCTCAATCCCTCCTCAATCCCTTTCCCTTCCCATCCTTAAGCGAGAACCTGTTGCTATGCTCTCGCTATCCCCCATCCCTTCAGGGAGGGGGCAGGGGGTAGGCTCTTTCTATCCCCCATCCCTTCAGGGAGGGGGCAGGGGGTAGGCT
>CAVJQD010000021.1:0-25682 GCA_963651555.1 uncultured Clostridium sp.
GATTGTGGAGACGACACGCCCTCGTGTCGTCCGGGTCGTAAGACCCGTTTGACCACGCGCTGCTCTAGAATCTACTAGAATCCACTAGAGTCCACTAGAAAACCTAGCCCCTCTCTATCCCCTCAAGCCCCCCTCTTTTAATTTCCATTGCCACGCAGTGGCAACCATTTCTTTTAATTTCTCTGCCGCGCAGCGGCAAGGAAAACCTGCATGCAGTGCAAAGGAAACCAAACCTCACGCATTGTGAGCAGGAGTTCTTTTCATTTCTCTCCCTCTTTCTCTTCATTTCTCTGCCGCGCAGCGGCAAGGAAAACCCGTACACTGTGCGAGCAGGAAAAACAAAACCCACACAACCGCCATAGAAATCCACACTTTTCCACAAAAAACAACTTTTTTACGACAAAAAGTAACTTTTTTCGCAAAAAAGTGTACGGAATAACAAATTATATCGTACCTTTGCAGCGTGCAAATATGCCCTCAGCCCCGTTTGGTTCACGCGGCTGTTGTAATAAATGTGTTGTATATTATTGATTGTGTTATAATTAGGTATTAGCGCGTATGAGAAAATCTTACTCTCTGAGACTGTTTTGCTTACTTATTTTCGCTTCCGTTGCTTTGTGCATCTCCGCACAAACCACGGCAGCCACTGCTCCATACTTCTGCGGCTTCGAAGATGTTACCGAGAACACTAACTGGGTACTCAACCCGGGTCAGCCCGCTATCATCAACCATGCCAAATTCGTCAACAAGTGGACTATCGGTACGGCCGCTAAGAAACAAGGCTACCACGGACTCTATATCTGCAAGAACAACGATGCCACCCTCTCCTCCTACGCCGAGTCTGCTGAGTGCACCTTCGCTTACCGTGAGTTTCGACTCGCTGCCGGCACCTACGACCTCACCTTCTCTTGGCGCTGCCTCGGCGAAGTCAATGCCGACGAGATCATCGCCTATTGGATGCCGTCAAGTGTCAAAACGAATGGTAGTCTGCAGGCTACCGAACAAAGTGCCCTGCGACCTTATAAGATAACGCTCACCACGGGCGTCGCTTCCGACTCCCTCCAAGGCTCTTCTGCATGGAAGTTCGCCAAGGGTACTGTTCGGGTCTCCAATGCCAACCAAAACTACAAACTCGTCTTCGCTTGGCGTAATAATGCCGCTCGTACCTACAACCCTGGCGGATGTATCGATAACGTCCAACTCGCTAAGCAACCCCTCGCCTCCGACTGCAACCAGATACCTACCAACCTCTTGGTGAATAATAACAACGCTGCCAATACTGTCACTATCACATGGTCGGGCACGCGGGGTAATACCTACGATGTCTACTATTGGATGGATAGTTCGGGCGAGACCGATTCTATCACTGGTCTCACCAGCACCTCATGCACTATCAACACCGCCAATATGAACACCGGTATCTACACCGTTTGGGTGCGTTCCGTGTGCCCCGACGGCACGCCCAGCCTCTTTGCCGAGGCTTCCGGTATAAAGATTGTCGGTAAGATAAACAGCCTATCAAGCGCCTGCCCTGAGGTGTCCATACCTTATAACTCGATATCCAAAGAGGGTATGAAAGTGGTGAAACTCAACTGCTCCGACAATGGCAACTTCTTCTTGAAAGCCAATGCCGTTAGTTCTGGTGGTAGTATCGCCGGCTATATGGTCGAAGAGATACCCTATGCACCACCTTTCGCCTTCAATGCCGGTACGCCTTTCCAGGTAAACGGAGGTTGGAAAGATGATATATGGAGCGATGTAGTGCAACTGCCTTTCAGCTTCTGCTTCTTCGATGGTGTCTACAACCAAGCCCAAGTAGGTGCTAACGGTATCATCACCTTCGATGCTACCCACACACCTGGCAGTTTCTGTAAATGGAGACTTACCGATGAGTCCGATATACCTAACACCAGTTTCGAGTATAAAAACAGTATCTTCGGTGTCTACGAGGATGCCCACATGGGTAAACTGCAAGGCAATGGCGGTATGTACTTCGGCGTCTTAGGCGAATACCCCTGCCGTACCTTCACCGCCTCGTGGTACGATGCACCGTCCTTCAGTTGCTTGGATCTGAAGAACACCTACCAGATCGTGCTCTATGAAGGAACCAATGTCATCGATGTCTATGTCAAACAGCGTCTGCGCTGCGACCATTGGAACGATGGTATAGGTATCATTGGTGTCATCAATGCCGACGGTACCGATGGTGTGGCTGCCCCTGGTCGAAACAAGTCCGACAGTTGGGAAGTAACCGAGACTACCTCCGAGGCTTGGCGTTTCATTCCCCTCTCTACCCCTACCTACGAGATCACTTGGTATCAAGGCGTTGGCTTCGATGGACCCGTCATAGGTAAGTCCGATAGCGTCTGGATCTCACAAACGGCTGGCAAGAACCAAGATACCGTCACCGTACGCATGCAGTTCTCCGCTTGTAACGGCGATTACTTCGACCTTGCCGATACCGCTATCATACAATACCCCGTAGTCGACTCGCTCGACCTCCTCGAAGTGCGACTCTGCCAAGGCGAGACCTACCAAGATAAGTATATCAAGACCGACTCTATCGGCTACCACGAGGTCGTACTCAAAGACGTCGACGGATGCGACTCCTTAGTATACCGACTCAACCTACAAGAGTATGAGACCCTCCAAGAGACCTTCGACACCACCGTCTGCTACGGTGAGTCTCTCGCTTGGGGTACAACCACCTATTCCAAGACAGGTACCTATACCTACCGTGAACGCTACCACGCTGGCTGCGATAGTGTGGTGCAGACCATCAACCTCACCGTACTGCCTAAGATCAACTACTCCATCACCTCCGTGGATGCTGTCACCGGACCTACCTCCGGCGCCATCAACCTCTCCATGCAAGACCCGTCATACTATTATACGGTCAATGGCGTGAAGAATGGCGCACTGAATAACCTCTCCGAGGGTACCTACGAAGTGGTGGTATACAACCAACACGGCTGCTCCACGGCTCCCGAACAAGTGACTATCGCCACCGAGTGCCTCGACGCCGAACTGCTACTCCCACTCGAGATGATATGTGCCGATGCTCCAAGTTTCGTCGTGCCGTTCAGCAAACATGCAGGCTATGCACCGTCCTACTCCATCACCTTCTCTGCTGAGGCACAGAACGCTGGCTTCAAGAATATTGTTAAGCAAGAAAACATCGACTATAACGAGTCAGGCGATGCTGAGATCGTAGTGCCTATCCCCTCTAAGGTACGACCAGGCTACTATTCCGCCACCCTTACCCTGCACGACCTCAACTGCGATGCCGCTCTCTTCCCATTCGACTTCGCCGTCTACTATCCTTCCTCCATCATCGCACAGAAATGGGACGATGTACTCGGCGTACTGAACACCAGCGGATTCAAGTTCTCTGCATACCAATGGACCAAAAACGATGTGCCTATCGAGGGCGCCAATAGTTCGTACTACTACCTCGGTGAGAACGATGTCTTCCAATCCGGCGATATGTACCAAGTGCTACTGACCCGTGTGGGCGAGAAAACGGCTGTACCTACTTGTCCGTTCTACCCCGAGGTGAACGCCACCCAGTCCATTATGCCTACCGTCTCGCAAGATGCTACCTCTTGGACAGTCAACGCTCCTGGTATCGAATCGGCTGTTGTCACCGTGTTCAACGCTATGGGGCTGCCTATCCTGCAAGAGACCATGACCGGCGGCAGCCTGTCTATCACCAAACCCGCACAAGCCGGACTCTACTTGATCGACATTCAACCACAAGGAGAAGGCAAACAAACCACCCTCCGTGCTATGAGATAATTGAAATAAAAAAACGAAACAAAATAATAGGGGTATATAGAGATACCCCATAACCATTTTATTCACTTAATTATTTATGCCTATGAAAGGTTTATATTCTTCGTTGGCATCGAAAAAGAAATGTTGGGTATTAAGTCTGTTTTTGCTATTGACAATCTCGTTCGCAAAAGCCGCCTGTGATACACCTACAGGACTATCGGTAGTCAACCTTAGCACCAATGCTGCAACCTTATCTTGGACACAACCTAACCCAGGTTCTCAGATGCAATACGACTATGTCGTATCGTCAAACGAGGTTGCCTCTGCCAACTGGTCGTCCTATTCTGCTTCTACAGCAGGAGTTGTGGCGTATGGTACGAAAGTGGCGTTGGATCTAACGCAGTTGGATATTTCCGGTTTGCAGGCAGCTACAAAGTATTATGTACTGCTGCGGCAAAACTGTGAATGGAACTATGCGGAAACATCCGAATGGGTAACAACTTCATTCAGCACCCTGTGCGAGTCAGCAGCATTGTCCTCCTTTACCGACACGGTGAAGTTTGACTCAAATGTGCTCCCATCTTGTTGGTTAGGAGCCGGTGAGACATTGCCTGTCTTGCAAAACTCCTACAAGTATGACTCTACGGGCTATGCTGTGAAGTTGCAGAACTCCGCTTCTGCTACTCCAATGCTCGTCTCACCAGTCATTCAAGGAGCATCCTCTGCTTCGGAGATAGTGTTCCGTGCCTACTCATCCTCTGGCAAACAACCATTCAAAGTGTCTGTGGCTGAGTTGAATAACGGTAGCCTGGATTTCTCTTCAGGTCTTATACCTATCTACGAGGACTCTACGGTTGCCGGACAATGGATCGAGTATGTAGTGAACGATAAAGATGGCTACTTCTCCGATGGTTATGTGTATGTCATCTCTGTCGACGCAGGTAATGCGGCTACGGTCTATGTAGATAATATCATCATCCGTGAACTTTCCACTTGTCCACGACCCTCTGCTGTTACCGTAAGTAACATCACCGAGAGTGCCGCTACCTTCGCTTGGACCGAGAACGGCTCTGCTACCGCTTGGATACTCGAACTCACTCCCGATGGCGGAGAGGCATTCACTGTCGATGCTACCTCTAATCCGTTTACCTACTCTTCCTTAGTGCAGAACAAGAACTATACGGTTCGGGTAAAAGCCAACTGTGGCGACTCCCAGAGCGACTACTGCTCCGTTATCTCGTCCTTTAAGACCGACTGCGGTATAAAGACTGTTCCGTTCTCCGAAGACTTCAATAGTTATACTGTAGGTAATACTCCCGACTGCTTCACAACCTATGCTTCAGGAAGTAGTTCGGCTACGGTGGCTACTGTTTCTGGTGAAAAAAGTCTTAAACTGAATCACTATTTAAATAGTGGTGAACCAGTCTATTCCGTACTGCCGCAGTTCGATACGGAGGTAAACAAACTGAGAGCACAGTTTAAGTATAAGTATGAGAGTTCTTCCTATGGTACTTTCGAAATAGGTTATATGACCGATAAGTCGGATGTGTCAACCTTTGTACCTGTTGATACATTGGATGCTGTGTCGTCTTTCACTTCTGCTACAGTTTTGTTCGAGAATGTACCTGCCTCTGCAGCATATATTGCATTCCGTTTCAAAACCACGTATTCTTACTATTATGGTGCTATCGATGACCTCGTTATCGACTTAGCACCTTCGTGTAAAGCACCTACCGACTTAGAACTGCAGTCCTACGACGATACACAAGCCATCTTCACTTGGAAACAACCTTCCGATGCTTCGAAGTGGGAAGTGGTATGGACCAACGGCTCCAACTCAGGAACGGAGATCATTACGACCACCCCGTCGTTCACTATCTCTGGTCTAACAGAGCAGACTACCTACACGCCTAACTTCAAAATCCGTGCTATCTGCCAAGAAGGCGACACAAGTGAGATACTCTCCAAATCGTTCTCCTTCAAGACCAAGTGCTCACCCGTGGCACTGCCTTACTATGAGTCGTTCGATAATAAAGAAATACCGTCCTGCTGGGAAGTAGAAGGATTTAGGTATTATTCTTCTTATTCATACTCTACCAGCAAATGGACTTCTTCCGCTGCTGGATATGATGACACGTATGGCGTATACTATTCCAGACCATCTTCTTCCTCTATTACGGATAGTTGTGCAGTCTTGAAAACACCTAATGTATCGCTTACAGAGAACGCTCGCCTAAGTTTCAACTTCAAGAGTGCCGACTCAACGAAACTACGCTTTAGCGTGAAACTGTACATCGATGGCGATATGGCAAATCCTGTTGCCCTCGATACATCCCTCGTGTCTACTTCTTGGACAAAGAAAGTGTATGACTTGTCTGCCTATACCGGTAAAACCGTAATGGCTGCTTTCACAGCGAAGAACTTGGCTACAACGAGTTCTTATAGCTATGCCTATATCTACCTCGATAATGTGGAGTTCGAGGCATTATCCGCTTGCCCTAGACCAGAAAAAGCATGGATAGACTCCATCACTGCTAATACGGCAAATGTATATGTCCTGGGCGGTGCAGGCGATATCGTCGTGAACTACGGCGAGAACCTGTTGGCTACTGCTACCAAGTCCGCCACTTCCGATACTACGATTATCGCTCTTACGGGCTTGACCGAGACCACCGACTATTGGGCTGTGGTATATGCACAGTATGATGCAACCAACCAATCACGCCCATTAGATACGATCACCTTTAAGACAGACCAAGTACCGGCTACCCTACCTTATACCGCTACCGACTATTCCGATTGGTTGCTCTTCAATGGTGAAGAGGAGAACTATTGGAAAGCAATGGACGACTCACTCTGTATCGTGAACAAAGTAAACAGTGTGGAAGAGAAAGGGTATGCTAGTGCCAATAAAGAATACTCTAATGTCTATGCTACTCGTTCCTTTACGGTCGATGAAGAAGGCTTGTATACCATCTCATTCAAATGGAGAGCAAAAGGTGAGACTTCTTATGACTTTTTGCGCCCTGCCTTAGCACCGATCTCGTATCAGATTGAGGCGGGTACTAGTATTAAACAACTACCTGATAGTTGGACATTACTAGGCA
Source organism: uncultured Clostridium sp. (assembly GCA_963651555.1). GTDB lineage: Bacteria > Bacteroidota > Bacteroidia > Bacteroidales > Paludibacteraceae > Colicola. The sequence continues at coordinate 6,885 of CAVJQD010000021.1, forward strand.
CATCTTCATATTTGAACCAAAAAGACTCCTTGCAAGATTTTAATGCCGATATCACACTGCAAGCAGGTACCTATCGTTTGGTACTCTATTGGCAGAATGATGGTTCTAACTTTAATCAGCCTGGAGCCATCGTAACGGATGTGACTATCCGTCAGCAGATGTGTCCGTACCCCGATAAGTTGACCGTCTCGAATCTCTATAGCGACTCGGCTACTATCTCGTGGAACTCCGTGAGCGCTTCTTCCTACGATGTGAAACTCTTTGAGGGCACAACCCTACCTTCCGATATTGATACCACTACCGCTGCTTTCACAATCGAAGATGTTGCGCTTACAAGCGCTACCTTCAAAGGACTAAAACCGAATACCGATTATATCGCTACCCTCCGTTCCGATTGTGGTACAAGTGGCACATCAAAGTGGTCTACCACCGGTGTCTCGTTCCATACATTGTGTGCTGCACAGGCACTGCCTTACACCGAGACTTTCGAGGACGATAGTACTTCACATCTCGACTGCTGGACTATCAAAAAAGGGGATAATGGCTATTATACCACTACAACATCTACGTCTTCCGTACATTCTGGCAAACGAGCTTGGTATGGTAAGAAAGTGACATTGACCTCTATGGAGTTGGCATCCGGAGAAGGGAAGAATCTATCGAACTACCTCATCTCGGGTTTTGCTAAACCTTATACCGATAGTCTGTCCTTCACAATAGGTATACAAAAATCGGCTACCGATGCCGAGACTTTCCAAAAGGTATCAACTATTATACTGCCAAGTGCTTCTTCTTGGACCGAGTTTACCTATTCCTTAGCGCCATTGGCTCAACTCGCTGAGGTTGCAGACTATAAGTATATTGTGCTCAATCTCGATGCCGATAAGTATATCTACTTAGATGATATCACCATCGAAGAGATACCATCTTGCCCGAAACTGAAGTCTGTCTCCGTAAGCGATATTACCGATGCCTCGGCTGTCGTCGATTGGAAACTGAATGGAACAGAGTCCCAATGGAAAGTTTGCGTTAAAGATACGGCATTGGTTAAGTCGGAAATCGTTACGGCTCATCCGTATACCTTGACCGGCTTGCAGAGCAGCACGGCTTATACCGTAGATGTCTACGCTGTCTGTGGTGAAGGCGACACAAGCGCTGTACAAAGCGCATCCTTCAAGACTCCTTGTGCCGCAGAGCCCCTGCCTTATGAGAATAACTTCGATGCACTGACTTCTGCTCAGGGTATTCCTGATTGTTGGGATAATACAGAAGGTACTACAACACTTGCTTCGTATCGTTGGAACTATAATTCATTAGGTTATAATTCGACGCCGTGTCTATGTTTCAACTCATACTCGAATTCAAAGAATAATACTAACTTCTTGAAAGTTGTTCCTATCCAGATTTCTGACGCAGCACGCCTATCGTTCTCTTATAAGAAACAATCTCCTAACTCTGGTTTGGATGTCTTTCTCTCTGTGGATGGTGGCGTATCGTATACCGATACATTAGCAGCAAGTCTGCCGAGTACAACGAACTCGTTTAAAGATACAACCATTATTCTTGATAGCCGTTTTGTAGGCAAGACTGTTGTCATTGCCTTTAAGGGTACCTCTGATTATGGTTCATATAATATGTTCCTCGACAATGTCAAGATAGAGGCTATCCCTGCTTGTGAAGTATCGAAGTCGATGCAGGTAGAGGTGTTGGATAAGACTATCAACTCGGCTCGCTTGACCGTGCATGATTCTACGCAAACCGCTCTCCGTTGGCAATATGCTATCGGTAAGAAAGGCTTCGCTGTCGCAAAAGCAACCGCTGTCGATGTCACTACCGATACTGTCTTGCTCAGTGGCTTAGAATCCGGTACTGCATATACCGTCTATGTGCGTCAGTATTGTAGCGATGGCACGAGTGTTTCACCATGGAACAATGGTACTACATTCAAGACTGTTGCCGCTATACCTTACGAGGAGAACTTCAACGAGTTGAGCTCTTCAGTATCTATCCCTGAGGGTTGGAATAACTCAAAAGGTACTACCACAACTTCAAGTTATAGATGGTGCTATTCTTCGGAGGGTTATAATTCGACCCCTTGCGTGAAATTTAACTCGTACTACAACCCAAGCCAACTGAATAACTACCTCTGCACAGAACCTATTGTGATAACCGAAGAGGCACAGGTATCGTTCTTCTATCGCAAAGAGGATGGGTCGAAACTGGATGTATATGTCTCCACCGATGGTGGTGCAACCTACAACTATGCCGATACCTTGGTTGCTGGTCTTCCTGGTACTAACAACGAGTTTGTTGAATATGTCGAGAACTTAGATAGTCGCTTTGTGGGACAAACCATCTCGCTTGTCTTCAAGGCAACTTCTAACTATGGCTATAGTAACTCCGGTAGTTATTCTACCTCTCATGTATTCTTGGATAGTCTGCGACTCTACAAGAAACCGGAGTGCGATATACCAAAGGCTTTGAAGGTGTTTAACTGTTCAAGTAATACAGCATGGGCAAGTATTACTCGCCGTGCAGACCAAGCCGATGCTACCTTCGAGTATGCATTAGTAAAAGGCGATTCTGCCGTAAGTATGGCTACGCCTGTCGTATGCCCTACTAACGATACGATCGTTCTCTCGGGCTTGCAACCGCATACCGATTACGACCTCTACGTGCGCAATGTATGTAGTGCTGAGAGTCATTCCGCTTGGACGAAGGTATCGTTCACCACGCGTTGTACTGCTGTGACTATGCCTTATAGCGAAGACTTCAACGACTTGTCTTCTACACTGAAAATCCCAGAGTGTTGGAATAACGAGGAGGGTACAACTACAGATACTACCTATCGTTGGAATTATTATAAGTCGGGTTATAATAATACATCTTGTGTACGCTTTAACTCATACTATAACAAGAGTGGTTATACTAATTTCTTAAAGACTGTTTCAATCTCTATCAGCGAGAAGGCTCGTCTCTCGTTTATGTATAAGAAACAAGCCGGTTCGGGGCTGGATGTCTATCTGTCGACCGATTGGGGTGCTACTTATGCAGATACTTTGGCAAAGAGTATAGGTGGAGTAAATGACTTTACGGAATATATTGTAGATATACCAAGTAAGTATGTAGGCAGTGATGTAGTATTAGTCTTTAAGGCTACTTCTAATTATGGAAGTGGTGACGCTTATATCTATTTGGACGATGTATCGGTAACGGCTGTGCCTAATTGCGATACGCCAAAAGATGTGACCATTATTAGTTACACTCAAGAGACAGCTAAGGCAAAGATTACTCGTCGTGACGAACAATCCGCTGCTGTCTTCGAGTATGCTGTAGTAAAGGCTGACTCTGCAGTAAGCAAGGCCGTGCCTGTTACATGTCCTACGAACGATACCATTCTTATTAGTGGTCTGCAGGCTGCTACAGCGTATGACCTATATGTCCGTACAGCATGTGACGCAGGCGTATATTCCGCATGGAGCAGTGCCGTGAGGTTCACTACCTTGTGTAATCCTTCCGATCTGCCTTACATAGAGAACTTTGGTACGAATACCATCACACAGTATGACACCATCGAAGTACCTTCTTGCTGGACTATTCTCAATAGCGAGGAGATAATCTCCAATAGTAATTATAGCAGTGCATCTTATGCCCGTGTGGCAAGTAGCACAACCTATTATTCCAATTATGGAGTAGCAGGCAACTACTTATATATGGCTGTCATAAAAGATGCAACAAAGCAACCATTGTGTGCCGTATTGCCTGAGTTCTCCGAGACAATCGATAAACTGAAGATATCCTTCACTACGAAGTTCTCGTCGTCTAATTATTACACCAATGATACTTTGTTGTTAGGTTATATGACCGATGCAACCGATGCCAAGTCGTTTGTGAAAATAGCAGAAGTATTGAAGGCTTCAAGTGGTAGCACAAGTGAAACGCATACATACTTGTTGAGCGATTATAATGTGCCTGCTATCCATGCTTCGTTGGCTTTCCGGTATACTTCATCTTACACCTATAGTTGCTACTATGTAGGTATCGATGATATTAGCGTGGTGAAACCAAACTATCCTATTGGCTTGCATACTACCGCTTTGTCGCAAACCGGTGCTTCGCTTGCATGGACTGCTTACGAGAACGCTACAGAATACCAGACAAAGCTCGTACATGGTACCGATACTGTACGCAATATCGTATCAAGCAATGCCGAAGACCTTACTGACTTAACCGTCGGAACAGAGTACAACTATTTCGTGCGTGCTATCACTGCCGCAGGGGATACCTCCGATTGGTCCAATGCTTATCTCTTCGCAACGAAGCCGATGACTATAACCTTCCCGTACTCGAATGGCTTCGAAGACGACACCGAGAACGCGCAGTGGCGTATGGCTAATAGTACAACGAACAAGTGGGTCGTTGGTGCTGCTACCAGTGCTGTCAAAGACGGCACGAAGGCATTGTATATCTCCAACGATGATGGCGTAACCAATGCTTATACGATGGGTACTGCGGGAGTATCGTACATCTATCGTACTATCGATTTCGAGGCTGGCGAATATGCCTTCTCGTTCGATTGGAAAGCGTATGGAGAGAGTAAGAGTGACTACTTGGCCGCCTTCTTAGTTCCTACTTCCGAGCAACTGACTGCTGATACTTATGCTGGATCAGCCTCTACGGCACCAGAGACTTGGACTTCACTGAAGTCTTCAGTTAGTCACGGTCTAACATCCAGTTGGCAGTCTGCAATGTATATCTTGAATATCCCTTCGGATACAACGCTCAACCTCGTCTTTATGTGGAAGAATGATGGTTCTTACGGTACTAATCCACCGGCAGCAATCGATAACCTAAAGATCGAGAAGTCGCTCTGTTCATCGCTAACTACGCAACCTACTATAAGCCACTTAGAGGCTACTGCCGCTGTCTTATCGTGGGAACGTGAAGCCGATGGCGTAGAACTGCGCTTAGGTACCGATAAGGATATCGCAACCTCGGGTACGGCTTTGGTTGACATCGTGGTTTCTGCCGATACCTTCTATCGGTTCAGTAACCTCGAAGAGCAGACTACCTACTATGTAGCCTACCGTACGGCGTGCCCGTCAGGTGACAGCATCGCCTATGGCGTCGAATGGAATACAATATCTTTCGAGACTCCTTGTCAGCCACTCGCAATGCCTTATTCCGAGGATTTCGAGACCTCTGTATTGGCAGCACCTACTTGCTGGAAGCGTTACTCGGGTCTGTTCAATGCAGAAACAATCCTTACTTCTGCTCTCTCGTCCTATACGGGAGGTTGGAGTTATGTTACTACTGGCAAGGGTATTACTGAAAACCATGTAAAGGTAAATAACTATGGTACTTCTTGTAAGTATTGGTTAGTAACGCCTTCTATCATTATCGATAAAGCTGATGCAAACCTTATCTTTGATGTGGCATTGACTAAGTATGGTGATAGCATAGCTGTTGTTGCTGGAAAACAAGCAGATGACCGCTTCATCGTAGCCATATCGAAAGATAATGGTAGTTCTTGGTCAAAGACGGATGCTCGTGAATGGAATAACTCGGGTTCTGGGTATATTTACGATAAAATCCCGAATAAAGCATCAACTATCAATATGCCTCTCTCGGCTTACATGGGTGATACTATTCGTATTGCTTTCTATGCTGAGTCAACAGAAAGTGGAGGTGATAATGATTTACATGTTGGTAACATCAAGGTCTTCAGTGGTAACGTGGTAGATGTGAAAGATACCGTATGTGCTAACAGCGATTACTCGGGCTATGGACAGAACATCTCGAAGGATAAGTTGACGCCTGGTGCTACATCCAACTTCTCGGGCTTTGCTGAGACGGAAGGTGTAACCACGCTCTATAACTTGGAACTCTATGTCCGTCCAGATGCACGCACCGTGGTTTACGATACCGTTTGTGCTAATACTCATTACGATAAGTATGGCTTCGACCTCGCAGAACCAGAGACTCGTGTTTATTACTTGCCTACTGGTCGTTTGTACACCGCCGATGGTTGCGATAGTATTGTCGAACTGCACCTCTATGTACCGCAGTCTGAGTTCACCAAAGAACTGACGATATGCGAGAACGATGCACCGTATCAGTTTGGCGAGTTGTCTATCATAGAGTCGGGTGTCTACACGCAGACATTCACTTCAACGTTGGGTTGTGACAGTACCGTTACCCTCGACTTGACGATCCTGCCAACGCAGACCGAGATTACTCGTACCATCTGCGAGGGTGATACCGTCACCGTCGGAACAGAGAAGTTCTATACAACGGGCGACTATGTCGTAACGCTCAAGAATGTTATGAACTGCGATAGTACTGTCACCTTGCACCTGACCGTTCGAGGCAAAGAAGTCTACGAGTATACAGGTTACCTCTGCGAGAATAGCTCGTACACCGACAAGAACTTCTCCGCTCTAACGGCTGCCGGTCTGTATAAAGATACACTCCAGTCGTCGCTCGGTTGCGATAGTATCATCCAACTGAACCTCGTCTTGGCTGAGAAGAAGAATGTGGCTATCTCCGAGACTATCTGCGACGGCGATATCTATACCTTCAACGGTAAAGACCTCACCTCGTCAGGTACTTACACCGAGACCTTCACCTCGTGGGTAGGTTGCGATAGTATCGTTACCTTGACACTTAATGTCTTGCCTGCGGCTGAAAGCAGTGCCGAACTCACATTGAACACCGACCAACTGCCGTATACCTTTGCTACAACGGCTGACTCTACCTATGTCATCAAAGACTTGGCAGAGGGCGACCACTGGTTGGATATCAATATGGCTAACGCTGCTGCAAACGGTTGCGATAGTGTGATTAACCTCACAGTACATATCAAGCAACCTGAGTCGGTCGACTATGTAAGCGAAGGCGTACTCACCATAGCACCAAACATCATCGAGCGTGAAGGAACCGTATTCGTTCGCAACACCTTCGGTGAGAACTCGATTGTCACTGTCGAACTGTTCGATGCTGTAGGTCGCCGTGTAAGCCTCAAGACAATGTCAGGTCGTGATATGGCAATCGATGGATTCCATACAAGCGGTATGTACATGGTACGCGTTACCGATGCCGATAAGCGTACCTATATCGGACAGGTTATTGTGAAATAATCTGAATTAGGGATGTTCTAAGAATCGCTTTTGAGATGATTTGTGGATTTTTATTTAGGAGATGGTTGGCTTGAGCGAAGGAGCAGTGCGAGCATTGTGACTGAGTGAAAGGCAAGCAGATACAAATAAAAACCACAAAGCACTTAAAAAGTGGAGAAACAACCCCATTAGAAACAAAATAACGAAACGTGGAATTTTTATAACATCCCATTACCTTAATCGGAAGGGGAGCCCCACAAAGGCTCCCCTTTTTTTGTACCCAAAATGCGGTAGTCTGGATTGTATTTGTTTGTTTTTGTCTCATAAAAAGGCTACGAGAGTGCGTAATGTTCACAAAAAGAGAGATACTTTTACAAAATGTCACGGATTTGTTTGTTGTGTTGAAAACTTTTCTCTACCTTTGCGCAAATTTTTGCGACTTGTAAGATATAGTCTACTGGCAAGGTCGCCTATTGATAGATTAAGGTAATAAGAGATTGAATATGAAGAATTTGTTACGTTCTATGTCGCTTGTCGGCAGATGGCAAGCGTTGCTTTCTGTCCTGCTATGTGCGTTCGTTATCCCGACTCTGGCAGCGCCTATCACTTCGGTGCCGTATGAGAACTCCTTCGAAAATGCTACCGATACGGCTGGTTGGCAGTTCGCTGATGTGCCCGCTGATATATTCGAACCGGATAAGTCGGTGTTAACTAAATGGCAGATTGGTGAACAGACGGCAGCAACAGGTTCCAATAGTTTGTATGTAGTGAACAAAGCAGGTAACTTCGGGTACGATGCGGGCTCCTATGTAACTTGTGCATATCGCACTTTCCAGTTGCCTCGAGGACAATACGAGATTTCCTTCGATTGGAAAGCCGGAGGCTCAACCGCCGATGGACTGTATGTAGCATGGGTGCCTGCCTCTACTAATATCAAGGGTATGCAGACCGGTTCATCGCTTCCCTCGTATGTTACCAGTAATCAAGTGCAGAGTCTCCGCCAGACTATCACTCTTAATACGACTACCGATGTAACGCAACCTCTGCAAGGAAAGTCCGCTTTTTCCAACGTAGTAGGCACAATCAATGTCGATTCTGTGTATGCAACTGTAGGCTACAAACTCGTATTCGTTTGGTTGGTTAATAGCAGCACTACTCCTACTGCTGTTTCGGCTGCTATTGATAATATCTATATCACGGCTAAGCCGGCATCGGGGGCTTGCTATGCAAAGCCGACCAACCTGACTTACTCCAATAGCAATGGTATGGCGTCGTTCTCGTGGACGGGTAATGCAACATCCTACGATGTGCAACTCTTCTCTATGACAGCAGGAACATCGTTCAATGTGAGCCAAAACATAACAACGAACAGTTTCCAATACTCCTTGTCTGATATGCCAGAGGGCGTCTATACCTTCCGTGTGCGGGCTAAGTGCGTCGATGGTTCGTCGCAGTGGCTGAGTTACCCTAATATGCTTATCTACGACCCAACGGGTCACTGCCTTGATTATCTTAACTTCTACGCTTCGGGTGTGGAATGCCGTTATGGTACTTGGAGCAGTTATGGAAGTGGTAATACCGATGCAGTGGGCGTGATAAACCATGGTCCAGACTCCGAAGAGAGTCGCCACACCTATCACTATGCCGAAGGTGAGACCGACCCAAGAACTAATAACATGTTGCTTACTAAGCCCGCTGGTGCTGTGGCAGCCGTGCGTTTGGGTAACTGGGACGATGGTGCAGAGTGGGAGTCGATCACTTATACCACTACGATAGGGGAAGATGTAGGTGTGCTGTTACTTAAGTATGCCCTTGTGCTGCAAGACCCTAGTCATGATGCAGACGATCAACCTCGTTTCACTCTCGAGATACTGAAGGCAGATGGTACGCCCGTGGACGCTACTTGTGGTGCTGCCGACTTCCGCGCAGGTGTTAATACAGATGGATGGCATTCGATCGGTGACTCCTACGATAAGGTTCTGTGGAAAGACTGGACCACTGTGGGATTGAATGTGAAAGACCTACAAGGACAAACGATAAAGATTCGTCTTACCACCTACGACTGCTCGCAAGGCGCTCACTATGGCTATGCTTACTTCACCTTAGACTGTTCGTCGGGCGAGATGTCGGGTGTTACTTGTGGTGAGAAACCGCGTGAACTGAAGGTAGACGAAGGCTTCCAGTACCGTTGGTATAAGCCAAACAACCCCGATGAACCTTTCTACGAAGGACAAGACCCAACGGCTCGACAGATGTATATCGCTGCAAGCGACTCGAACTATTACTCCTGCGACCTTATCTCGCTCACGAATAGTAGTTGTTACTTCACCCTCTCTGCCTCGGCACAGGCTCGTTTCCCGAAGGCAAGAGCAACCTTCCGTCATGTTGCTGAAGACTGTGAGAACTACATAGAGATAACCAATAACAGTGCCGTATACGGCTATTATACAAGTCCTTTCACAGGGCGTGAGGTAGAGACCTACATGGAAGAGTGTGCTACCTTCACTTGGTCGACAGTCGATGAGAATGGGGTAGAGACCGTATTCTCACACGATAAGACCCCTGCTCGTATCCATTGTCCACAGACAGGTGGTACGGTGCATCTGCGTCTTGCAGTCACTATGCATAGTGAGACTTGCTCCGATGTAAACGATTTCTATGTCGAAGTACCGGCTATTGGACCTAGTTCGGCAGAGACCACAGTCTATATGGGCAAGGGTAGTTCAGTCGAGTTTGAAGGTAAGACCTACACCGAGCCTGGTACCTACGATGTGAAACTTAAGACTTGGGCAGGGTGCGACAGTCTGCTCACTATGCACCTCGATGTGCTGACTACCGACACCTTGCGTGATACGGCTGTCATCTGTCGTGGTCAGTCGTACGAATGGCAAGGGCAGACCATCACAGCCGAAGGCGAGTATCTCCATCATATACCGTATCAGACCCGTGTGGAGAACTATGATAGTCTTCTCCTTGTGCACTATGTCAAGGTGTTGGAGAACCTCGAAGTGACCCTGCGTGAAGTGCCTTCAACGATGTGTGGCGACGATGATATCTTACCTATCACAGTGCATATCGACCGTGGTATGGCTGGCTACTACTCGCTCTTGTTCGACGAAGTGGGACACTCAGGCGGCTTCACCGATATCGTGGAGGATAGCGTCGATAGTAAGAAACAGGAACTGACTATCAATATACCAATAGGATCGGTCAGCAAGTCGTATAAACGCCCGAACCACTACTCGGCTAACCTCGTGATGAACGACCTTAACAAGTGTAGCGATGTTGATCTCACTATCGAGTTCGATGTGCTGTATCCCGATAGTATATTGCTGCAGTTGTGGGGCGATGTCCTTTCGGTAACCAACTCCACATGGAACGGTGGTTATGAGTTCACGGCTTACCAATGGTATAAGAACGGTGAGTTACTTCCTGGCGAGACGCAGTTCCGTCTCTATCTGCCAGATAGCGGTCTTGACCTCAATGCCGAGTATTCTGTGATGTTGACACGTGCCGACGATGGTGTCTCGATGATGACATGTGGTTTCCAACCGCACGAGACGACTGCGAAAGAGGATAGTGCTATCGTCCTTGACTTTAGGAACGAGGGTGATAGAACCGTACAGATGGTTACCTCACGCCAAGCCAATGTGCAAGTCTACTCATCGTTGGGCCTAATGGTTACCTCCACCCAGATCGATGGCGAGGGTAACTTATCGTTGCCGGCAATGAACGGTATCTATGTGGTTTGCGTAACCGATATGAAGGGTAAGAAAGAAACATTCCGTGTAATAGTTAGATAAAGAGATAGATAAATACAATGAGACAGATACGATTATATACACTTCTTTCTTTGCTGTGCATTGCAGCACATACGGGATTGACTTTTGCACAGACTCATTATGTGGGTATATCGCCTAAGTTGGGCTATTCCGCATTGATCGATAGTAAGTTCTCAACGAATACGCTTGATGGTTTTAATCTTAAGACACAGGGTGGTGTTATTGCCGGTCTCTCTACGTTCTACGAATTAGAGAAGGATGCTTTCCATTTCCAGTCGGGTATAGACTTCGATTTTATCAACTCCACCTCTCGACTGACGGACTACACTATCGATGCGAAGATGATTTCGCCTTACGACATGACCTATCATTATGGCTTTAATGGTTGGAAAGAAACGCGTAACTCGTTCTTTATACAAATGCCCGTGCTCTTTGGTGCACAGTATGGGAAGTTTTTCTTCTTTGTTGGACCAAAGGTAGGTATCCCTGTCGTGAGCGGATATAGTTCGCATGGCGCATTGCAAGTAACGGGTACGCACGATAAACTACCAGCCGACCTTGTGGATATCTATACCCATGAGATGACGACTACTTCATCCGACCGCTATAAGGGCAAACTGTTCCTCAAACCTACCGTCTCTCTTGCTTTTGAGGCAGGTATCGACCTCGATCGTTGGTTGGCAACGCCTCCTCCTCGCCGCAAGAGAGGTCAGGCACGCCGTAAGCGTACCTTCAAAGAACTGCTCCACTATCGTGCAAGCGTGTTCGCTGACTATGGCTTCCTCAATGTGAATAACTACTCAAAGAATAGTGCTTACGCTGCTGACTATACCTTCCCTTATGGCGGAACGGATGGTGATGCTGGGCGTGTGCCTGTGTTCAACGAGAAAGATAGTAAGTTGGCAAGTGTGAACTCCACTCTTGGTTCTACCGGAGCAGAGAACATGAAGGTAAACCCACTGACCATTGGCGTGAAGTTCACTATCATGTATGAGTTCGAGAAGCCTATTCCGCCTAAGCGTACGCCTAAGCCAAAGCCAAAACCAAAACCAAAGCCTCAAGCCAAACCCGAACCTAAGTACTACTTATGCGGTGTGGTTGAGAATAAGGAGACCATGGCTCGTCTGTCGGATGCAGTGGTTGAGATCTATGACGAGACCGGCGAGAATTCGCTCTATACGACCAATATGTCTGCCGACCAGTATAGTTTCGACAGCAAACTCGAAGCGGGAACCTATATGGCTTATATCCGTAAGACAGGCTATCTGCCTTATGCCGGTACCTTCACCTTTACGAAGGACACTGTACACTTCGCCATTCAAGAGATAAAGGAGAAAGTGGTGACCTTGCTCGATGTACACTTCGCAACAAACAAGACCATCGTCTTGCCTGAGTCGGCGCAAGTATTGGAAGACCTCTACGACTTCTTGAACGAGAACCCAACGGTGCGTATTCGTATCACTGGTCATACCGATGCCATCGGTTCCTTAGAGGCTAACCAACGCTTGTCGGAAGGTCGTGCTCGGTCTGTGACACAAGAGATGATCAAGCGTGGCATCGATAAAGACCGACTCGAGTATGAAGGTAAGGGCGAGTTGGAGCCTATTGCTACTAATGATACCGAGGAAGGACGTGCACTCAATCGCCGTGTAGAGTTCATTATCTTGTCGAAGTAGATTGCTGAAACATAAGATATGAAGAGGCTGCCTAATTTCTATAGGCAGCCTCTTTGTTTAGTAGACGTTCGATGGCAGTTCTTCTGTGTGTATGAAATATGGATACGATGATAGAGTAGAGGGCGTTATACGACTGGAACGCAATTAACATATTATTCCAAATTGTTAACGGAATAGGGTATAAAATGGCCGTTTTTGGGTGTTTTATGCCTATTGTCAAGTAGGCTATCACTTGCCTATCCCTACGTTATCCCTACGTTATCCCTTCGATAAAACTCCTACATTGGTTTATACTATATTCCTTTAAGATATGAAAGGATTATTTTTAGATTTGCGGATGGTGGGGATGTTCTATGGATATGGGATATTGTTGTTCTCGTTATTTGCAACGCTCAATCTCAAAGGGACTCTCCACGGCTCTCAACACTCAACGCTCAACACTAAACTATAGATCGAACAGCGTGGGGTTATCCTTATCGAACTGCCGCAAGATGTTTCGCATGAGCATTTCTCGTATGGCGTGTGAGCGACTGCGGAACTTATACCGAGAACAGAAACGCTGTATGACACGCATCTCGCTGTCATTGAACATCACGGTCACTCGGTTCCGTCGAGGCTCTTTCTTGCTTCTATATTGCTTTTTGTGTGCCATAACTTAGAAATGTATGCCTGCCTTCAGCCCGACCGTCGACAGAGAACGATATGCTTGTTGTGTATAGATTGTTCCGTCTATCTCCTCAGACACGGAGAACATGCCTTGTTGGTATTCGCTGTAGAGTGCCAAGGCGAAGGCTGTGTTGGTGTTTATCTGTCGTCGCCAACCAATCTCAAGACTCGTAAATAATCCGCCTTTTTTCACACCGTTAACGGCTATTCCATAGCCTACGCCCATTCCGATATAGGGTGCGTTCTGTTTCAGTGTAAACGGTATCTCGGCGCATACCTGCAACGGTACGAAGCCGTATTTGTTGCCGCCGAGGATAAACGCATGATACCCCACTGCACCACCCAAGAAGATACGCTTTTGCATCATGTTGCATGCGCCTATCTTTAGGTCTACCGATACGAAACCGCCCGTAGCCTGTTTGGGTAGGAAAGCACCACCGCCTGCCACCTGCAGCATTAGACCTACCTTACGACTTGCCACCGTCTTCTTCTCTTCTGCCACTTGTTGGGCTGCCACTTCACCTATCTCGGCGATATCTGAGCGTGGGTATTGGTAACGGACACCCTCCGTGGTCTTAAGTACGACCACTTCCTCGTTCTCGAAGAGGATATCGCCCACGATGACTTGTCCTGAGGTGAGCGTTATCTGAACCGCTGCCGATAGGGTAGCGATCGATAGCAAAAAGAGAGCAAGGCAGACGAGTCGTTGCAGTGTATGGTGATGTTCAGTCATGGGTTTTCTATGCTTTTGTGTTCTATTGTTCTACGAGGTAAAAATCGAGTTGCCTGCGTTGTATGTCGGCGTGTGCTACGCGTATCCGCACCTCGTCGCCCAACTGATAACGCTTGCCCGAGTGTAAGCCCTCGATGCAATATTCTTTCTCGTTGAAGACGAAGTAGTCGTCTCTGTCTAGATGGCGTATCGATACCATGCCTTCGCACTTGTTCTCCTCTACTTCGACATACATGCCCCATTCTGTTACGCCGGAGATGATACCGGTGAACTCTTGTCCGATCTTATCCGAGAGGAACTCTACCTGTTTGTATTTGATGCTTGCGCGTTCGGCATTGGCAGCCAACTGCTCTTGACTCGAGCAGTGGCGGCAGCGGTCTTCCAACTCGCCTTTGTTGACCGACGATCCACCGGCTATATATCGGTCGAGCAGTCGGTGTACCATGAGGTCGGGGTAACGGCGGATAGGCGATGTGAAGTGCGTGTAATACGGGAATGCCAATCCGTAGTGCCCAATGTTATCGGTCGAATAGACGGCTTTCGCCATGCTTCGTACTGCCAAGGTCTCGATGAGGTTCTGCTCGGGCGTGTTCTTCACTTGCTTGAGCAACTTGTTGATGTTCTTCGAGGTAGCGCCTTGCGTGCCGGATGTCTTGAGGTTATATCCAAAACGCTTAATGAACTGCGAGAAATCGCGCACACGTCCTGGATCGGGTACATCGTGCACGCGGTATACAAAGGCTTTCACTTGACTTGCTCGGCGTTTGCCATTGTCTTTGGGTTTGCCGATGAACTGCGCCACGGTCTTATTGGCAAGGAGCATGAACTCTTCCACTAACTGATTGGCCTCCTTCGATTCCTTGAAGTATACCGAGATGGGTTTGCCTTTCTCATCGATCTCAAAGCGGACCTCTTCACGGTCGAACGAGATGGCTCCTTGTTGGAATCGACGATCGCGCAACTGCTGTGCCAAGCCGTTCAGTATCTCCAACTCCTTGGCGAGGTCACCCTCGTGCGTCTCGATGCGTTCCTGTGCTTCTTCGTAAGTGAAGCGCCTGTTGCTGCGTATCACGGTGTGACATATTGTGGAGTCCAAGACATGCGCTTGCTCGTCGAGACGGAACAATACGGAGTATGCCAACTTGTCCTCGTTGGCGCGCAGCGAACATATCTGGTTGCATAGTCGTTCGGGTAACATTGGGATGGTGCGGTCGACAAGGTACACCGAAGTGGCTCGGGCGTAAGCCTCTTTGTCGATGTCGCTATCGGGCGTTACATAATGCGATACATCGGCTATATGTACTCCTACTTCATATTGCGTCTTTCCGTCATCGGCTTTGATCTCTTGGATCGAGATGGCATCGTCGAAGTCCTTCGCATCACGTGGGTCGATGGTGAAGGTGCATATCGGACGCATGTCTCGGCGTGACTCTAAGTCCTTGGGGGTGATATCGGCATTGATATGATTGGCTTGCTCTTCCAAAGCCTCTGGGTAGGAGTAGGGTAGGTCGAACTCAGCCAAGATGGCGTGCATCTCTGTGTTGTTCTCACCGGTGTTGCCGAGTATGTCTATTATCTCGCCTTCGGGTGCATTGTTCGTGTGTTCCCAACGGCGCAGGCGCACAATAACCTTCTGTCCATCTTTGGCATGGTTGAGCGCATTGAAGGGTACGAACACATTGCCTTTGAAGATATTGCTTTTTACGGCTACATATCCGCCTTTCGAGCAGGTCTCTAGCTTACCCACAAACGTGTCACGTTGGCAGGCTTCGTTGGCTTGAGGGTCGGCTTTCTTGAGGGTTAATAGACCGAATTCAGTCTTTATGAGAAAGTCAAAGTTGATGAGATTGTTCAGTATCTCCCTTACTGCTATCTGGTCTCGTATGGTCTTGACGCCGATGCAGTCCATTATCTTACGCAGTGTGTACAAGGAGTCGGGATGGTTGATAAACTCTTGTTGGATAGCCTCTACCAGTTCAGTCAAACGAGGTCGTTTGTTCTTTAGATTCTTCTTTCTCATATTGTTTGTAGTTGTTCGTTTTGTTGTCTTTAGTACTTCTATTCTCGCCCTTGCAAAGGTAGTGTATTCTTTGTTTTTGTGCAATAGTATGGTTCTATTTTGCTTATTCCGAGGTAAACCTATCTTAGAAACCTAAATTGGATTAAATAGGATGTCCTCTTGATAATTATTTGCAATTGCCCAGGTTTCAGTCTATCATAGCAAAAAGTCAATATAGTTCTCCCGTGTGATAGTTTGCACTTCTACATCGGGATAGGCTTTGCGGAAGGTAGGCAGATTGCGAGCCAATTTCTTTGCGTTCCATTTGAACTCAAAGGCCGACAGACGACCATTGCTCTCCTCAAGGTAGTCGATCTCTTGCATCTGTGTAGTGCGCCAGAAGTACCTATTGACGTATAGGTCGTTGTATTGGTTTCGCTTCAGCCGCTCACTGATGAGATAGTTTTCCCATAACGCACCTACATCTTGACGCATTTCAATGTCGGAGAAATTGTTTATCAAGGCGTTACGGATGCCATTGTCGTAGAAATAGATCTTGCGTGCAAACTTCAACTCGTTGCGTAGGTTTCTACTAAATGAACCAAGGCGGAATATAACCTGTGCTTGCTCTAATAGGGTGATATAGTTGCCTATTGTTTCCTTATCGAGTCCAACAGTCTGTGCCAACTCGTTATAACTCACTTCGCTCCCCATTTGATAAGCGAGTGCTTGCAGCAGTTTGAGCAGTTTATCCGGTTTCTTGATGCGTTCCCATTGCAGTACATCCTTATAAAGATAGCTATCTGCTAACTGTGAGAGTATCTGTCGCTCCTCGCCAGGGTGGCATACTACATCGGGATATGTCCCATACACCAACCGCAGAGGTAGGTGAGTGTACTCGTTGAACATACCGAAATGTGCCTGTAACTCATCGAACGATAGCGGATATAACTTATACTCAATCTTTCGTCCGGTCAATGGCTCGTTGATGCGATTGGCAATCTCTAATGCCGAACTACCGGTAACCAATAATTGTACATCGGGAAGGTTGTCGGTGATGAGTTTTAGTTGCAGTCCGATATTCTCCACACGCTGTGCCTCATCTATCACGATATATTCATAGCCGCCGAATAGACTCTGCAGACGAGCAATAGTGAGAGTCTGTAGCAGATTGCGGTTATCCATATCGTCGGCGTTCAGCCAAAGTATACGCTCATGGTCATGGTCACGAACGAGCTCGTGTAACAATGTAGTTTTGCCTGTCTGACGAGCGCCTATAAGCACTAAAGCCTTCCCTTTATGGAGGTGATTGCTGAGAATAGATGTTAGTTTGCGAGGTATCATGTTATACAACTTGCTTTAAGGGATATTCTAAAAATTCCACTTCTAACTATATTACTAAAATGGATGTCTAATCATTTTTTTTTGAGTGCTTTGTTTTTTTTGTATCTGTTTGCCTTTCAATCAGTCACAATGCTCGCATTGCTCCCTCGTTCAAGCCAACTATCTACTAAATAAAATTCCACAAATCATCTCAAAAGCAATTTTTAGGACATCCCTTAAATATCTTACTCTTTCCTTTTCTGCTCGCAAAAGTACAACATATTCCTGATACCCGCAAGAGAAAACTGCAATTTTGGCGATTGTAACCGCCAAATATTATAATATTCAGCGATTACAACCGCCAAATATCATGATATTCGGCGGTTTGGTTTGTGATAGACAACGAAACTCTGCGGAAATGGGGTTGTTTTGATGTGTTTCCGCAGAGTTTTGTATGTGTGAGGGGGTGTTTTCTCCTTTTTCTGTGGATATGGAAAGAAGGAGAATGCACCCCGTTTTACTTTTGTCTAATCCCTATTGAATACTGAATGAGAGATGTTTTTAGTGGTTCTTTAATGCGCTTTAATGGATGGAATAAGCCATATAGTTAATCGAGACTATTATTCCCTTTAATGGGTATGTTTTGCCTACAAAGTCCTAATTTTACGCCATTATTGTGGCTTTAAGTCCTAAATTTACGTCATTATTAGGACTTTGAATCTGGATTTTACGCCTATATTGTGACTTTGGTGGGGCTTTCGAGTGCTATTGCTCTTTTGCAGCACAATATACTCTCTTTCAATTTATTGAGGTGTGTTTCGGACAAAATCCAAGGTTTTTGTTGACTGAAAATGGACAAAATCCAAGATTTTAAATTGCCTTTTTTGGGGACAAAATCCAAACATATAACACTGCAATTCAGGGCAACCGCATCAAAAAGTCGTAAACGGACGACTTAAACGAGCGCCTACGGCGTATTGTCATGAATTGATTATAAAAGGCGCTATGGTCTGCAGAATTGTATTATTGCCATAAAAACGCGGGCGAGTCAGACACCCCACAAAGCAGGCTTTGCGGGGACCCCGTAAGCGCCCGCGTCCCAAACAGAGTATGGTCAAACGGGTCTGGCGGCTCGAACGACACGGGGGAGGCAATTAACAATTAACAATTGACAATTAACATACAGAGCAGATACAATCGAGCCTAGCGGCTCGGACGACACGAGGGTGTGTCGTCTCCACAATCGCAGTATGGTCAAACGGGTCTTACTGCTTGAACGACACGTGGGCGGGGCAATTAACAATTAACAATTAACATACAGGGCAGATACAATCGAGCCTAGCGGCTCGGACGACACGAGGGTGTGTCGTCTCCACAATCGCAGTATGGTCAAACGGGCCTAGCGGCTCGAACGACACGGGGGCGTGTCGTCTCCACAATCATCGTACGGTATTCTTGTTCAGTCCACTGGACTTCACTCGCTCGGGCAGACTCAGTGCTT
>CAVJQD010000022.1:0-25015 GCA_963651555.1 uncultured Clostridium sp.
GACTTACCTATTTGTTTGCTCTTGCACAACCGAAAAACATTTCCTACCTTTGCGCAATGTAAAGAGTGACGCATAGAGTGACGCATAGAACAAGAGTCGATGTAAAACAACATAAGAGTCGATGCAACATAATAGGAGAACACATCAAGACACGATAAGCAACAGCCCTTGGTTTTGGGTACCAACGCTCTATTTCGCTGAGGGCGTTCCCTATTTCCTTGTCAACAATATCTCCGTGATGCTCTTTGCCAAGATGGGTGTTCCCAACGACCAACTGGCGTTCTTCACCACCCTACTCTACTTCCCTTGGTTTCTCAAGGGACTATGGAGTCCGATAGTGGATGTAGTCAAGACGAAGCGTTGGTGGATCATCACGATGCAGGCGTTGCTCACAGCCCTCTGCATCCTACTCACCCTCACAATGCCTCATCCCGACACGGCTACTATCACCGCCAAAGCCACCTCCGTCAGTGTATTTTGGATCACACTCGTACTCTTCATCCTTGCTGCTTTTGCCTCTGCTACTCACGACATTGCCGCTGACGGATTCTATATGCTGGCGCATAGTCAGAGTAGTCAAGCGCAGTTCATCGGTATCCGTTCGACCTTCTATCGCATTGCCTCGGTCTTCGGACAAGGTGTATTGGTGCTTATTGCCGGGATCGTAGAGACTCGCACAAAGGACATTCCACTCTCGTGGCAGATAACCTTAGGCGTCACCGCTGTGGTGATGTTCCTCATCACACTCTATCATATCTTCTTCCTGCCGAAAGCCGCAGCCGATGTGCCGCGCAAACTGACCGACAGCAAGAGTGCTTTCCGTGAGTTGGGTGCCTCTTTCGGTACGTTCTTCACGAAGAAAGGTGTGTGGCTTGCTATCCTCTTCATGCTGCTCTACCGCCTACCCGAAGGGTTTCTCATCAAACTATGTCAGCCTTTCCTTGTCGACTCTCGTGAGGTGACAACCAATGCCGCAGGGCAGTTTATTGGTGGCGGACTGGGTCTTGACACCAGCATGGTGGGTCTGCTCTATGGCACTATCGGTGTTATCTTCCTTCTTCTGGGAGGTATCATTGGCGGTATCTATATCTCTCACAAGGGGCTCAAGCGTTCGCTATGGATCATGGCGGCATGCATGACGCTGCCCTGTTTGACTTTCGTTTACCTCAGTGCGTGTCTGCCTACCAACGCAGTGCTCATCGGATTGGCTATCTCGATTGAGCAGTTTGGTTACGGCTTCGGCTTCACTGCTTATATGATGTATATGATGTACTTCTCGGAAGGCGAGTTCAAGACCTCGCACTATGCTATCTGTACGGCTTTCATGGCTCTGAGTATGATGTTGCCTGGGTTCGTGGCAGGTAAGATAGAGATGGCTATAGGCTACCAAGGCTTCTTCTGGATGGTGATGGCTTGCAGTGCCGCCACCCTTCTCGTCACAGCCCTTGCCTACCGCCGACTCGACGAAAACTATGGAAAGAAATAAAGACTAAGTAACTACGAATAAATACCTCTCTAACAATATGTCAATCAAGAAACACATTCCCAATACCCTTACCTGTTGCAACCTCTTGTGGGGTGCCACGGCTATCGTGCTCGCCACGCAGCAACTGTTTGTCTATGCTTTTGTCTGCATCCTCCTCGGTGCTATCTTCGACCTATTCGACGGCATGGTGGCACGGTTGCTCCATGTATCGGGACCGCTTGGTTTGCAACTCGACTCGCTTGCCGATGACATCACCTTCGGACTCGCACCGGCACTGATGCTCTATTACTATCTCCATCCCGTCCTTGGCGCATGGAGTGTGACAGTCCTCTTGATGGCAGCGTTCTCGGCACTGCGACTGGCGAAGTTCAATATCGACGACCGTCAGCGTGCCGGCTTCATCGGTCTTGCTACGCCTGCCAACGCCATCTTCTGGTGCTCGATATGCTGCTTGCCCGAGTTGGTCAACGGACCGTATGCACTCGCTGTGGCCATCATCTTGCTTTGCTTCAGTCTCTTCAGTTGTTACCTACTGCTGGCGGAAGTGCCTTTCTTCTCGTTTAAGTTTCACTCGCTTCAGTGGAAAGAGAACAGCGTGCCCTATACTTTCCTCATCATCGCAGCCGTATTGGTGATAGCCGCTACGGTAACGGCAGCCGTGCTACGCCAACCGCACTTGATCTTCCTCGGTTCGGCCACGAGTATAGTGGTCTATGTCGTGATGAACTTCATCCTCATGATCCTGCCTAAGCAATGAACGCCAAGCGCATAACAGCCTTCTTGCTCGCAGTAGGTAGCATAACGATAGGACTCACCGCTGCCGAGTTGCCCTCTGCCTATTATGCGCAGATAGAGAACCTATCCGACTCCGTTCTCAAAGCCACGCTCACTACGCTGTGCAGCGGTGGCGACCGCGTGTCGTACGGTACGCAAGGATATACCTATCCCGAAGGTATCTACTACCCTGCCTCGTGGAACTACTTTCCCAGCACCGACCAACGCGCTGACGGTTCGATATGGGACATGTACTCCAACACCCTCCGTTACTTCCCTTGCGATGGTGGTTCGGCTGGCGGCATACAGATAGAGCACTGTATACCTAAGTCGTGGTGGGGGTGGACGCAGAGCGACACTGCCTCGTCGAAGCGTGCCTATCGTGACCTGTTCATCCTCAATCCTGCTGATGCGCAAACCAATGGACAGAAGAACAACTACCCACCTGGACATGTGACAAAAGGCGATAAGTTCGACAACGGTTCGTTCCGCATGGACCGTCCTTCCTCCTCGCAATATGGTTGGATATGCTTCGAGCCTGCCGAGGCGTATCGTGGCGACTTTGCCCGCACTTATTTCTACGCCGTCACCGCCTACGCCGACCTCCCATGGGGCGCCAACAACACAGAGTATCAACGTTATCTGACCGACTCCACCTATCTTGTCTTTCGTCCGTGGCTCATCAGCGTGCTGCTCGACTGGCACCGTGCCGACCCCGTCAGCCGGAAGGAGATAGACCGACAGAACGCCGTCAGTACTATACAAGGCAACCGTAACCCATTTATCGACTATCCCGAACTGGTGGAGTATATATGGGGTACGAAGCAGGGACAGGCAGTATGTCTCGACTCGCTCGTTGGCACCGCCAATGGGTATATACCCAAAGAGGACTATACGAACTTTGCGGCTTATACACCTACCGACCGCGACGAAGACGGTTTCACGGCACGATGGCTTAACTTCGATACCGACTATACACTCCATGTCTACACCCGAGAGGTAACAGGTGCTTTCGACACGATTATCTGTATGCCCACCGTCACACCCAAACGTGTGGACACCACGGCGCATGTAGCCGCGATAGGTAAACTGAATAATGCCGGTACGGCAGGCACCACCTTAGGTTCGGGTAGCACCGATGGGGGACTACTCTTCAGCGGGCTCCACCTCAACGAAGAGACATATCTGCGTTTCCGTGCGAATATGTACCAGACCGCATCGAACGGCGAGATCGATATCTACTTCGGTAGCCACGCCGCTGCCGACACCGTCATCACCCTCCCTAAGTCGCGTGACGAGCAGTACTATACCATAATGATCCCTGCCGGTACTGACACGGTGCGACTGATCTCCGTGGGCGGCAGCACCAACAAACGCGCCTGCCTCCACGAGTTGTACCTACTGCAAGGCAACCGCACCGAGACAATGGTAGCGGTCGATGGTTTCCCTGTTACCTTAGAGAAGGACGACGACACCTTATATAATAAGAACAGCACATCCAGCAGTGGCGCACCGTTCTGCAAGTATTGGGTGGTTGTACCCGACTCGCTGCGATATACGACCTTATATTATCGGCTCAGCACGGCTGATGGTCGTCGTTCCAACGAGGTGAAGGTGGTGGGACTGCCTCGACCTGAAGGCTTTGCCTACCCTACTGCCTTGCCATCGCCTGCTACGAAGGTACTGCGTGAAGGAGCGGTCTATATCCAAGTGGATGGACGGGTGTATGATGTCTGCGGGGGGCTTGTGGGCGAGTGACGTCTGTTTCCTTGCCACTGTGTGTCTCTCTTTTTCCTTGCCACTGCGTGGCAGAGAAATAAAGAGAACAGCTTGCACTGCGTGCAAGAGAAATGAAAAGAAAGAAATGAAAGTTTTTTCTTGAGGCTAGTTCTTCTAGATGATCTAGAAGTTCTAGTTCCTCTAGTTTCTCTATTTTGACAACTCTTAACTAACGACTCTCATCTGCTCTCAACCCTAAACCATTAACACTCAACTAAATTCCTTTTCCTACGTTAAATTTTTGTGGGAACCACATTTTTTTGACGTAACTCTTGCTTTACCTGTGTTTTTCAATAAAAATAAAAGCACCAAAATCTAAATGCCGTTCCTGTTATTTCTAAAAGAAACATATCACAAACCTTCCCCGAGACAATGATGCAACTTTCTCGAAGGGATATCGAAGGGATAACGAAGGGATAGGCTACCCTAACAATACCTATACCAACTCCTCTTGCGCCCAAAAACTACCTTTTTATATATAAAAATATTAATAAACAATACCAGAATCTTAACGTCATCTCCGCCGCCAGACACCTTCAGCAACAACGGCATCTTCTTTGTCTTTATAGTAATCGGTAGAGGCTGTCTAACAAGTCGAAAATTCCTAACAGGCTATGCTTTGCTACTGGGGGCGCAGGCGCCTCGCCCGCGGGATAATAATACTTGTTAGACAGCCTCTACTGTACTATACCGCGGACGAGGGCGTCCGCGTCCCCAGTGAGATCGCCTTCTTTGGCTATGATTATCATAAACTCAATGAATAATCGGTTATTTCGAGAGACGGTATACAATACCGCCTCTACTGTACTATACCGCGGACGAGGGCGTCCGCGTCCCCAGTGAGATCGCTTTCTTTGGCTATGATTATCATAAAATCAATGAATAATCGGTTATTTTGAGAGGCTGTCTAACAAGTACTATATATCCCGCGGGCGAGGCGCCCGCCCCCCCCAGTAGCAAAGCATAGTCAGTCGGGAATTTTGACTTATTAGACAGCCTCTACTGTATAGTACAGCCACTGTAGTACAATGCCGCAGAAGAGGTAATATAGAACAAGGAGATGTCAATTCAGGGCATGAGGTGCGACAAAAAATCTCCATAAAAATTGACAAAAAAATACGAAAAATTTGCGAGATTGGAACGATTATTGTACCTTTGCAGTTCAAAACTGCACCCAAATAGGGAGGGCATTACCCCTAAGTAGTTCACAATGAGTAGGATATACGAATATCGAGCGAAAGATGTGCGTATGTCCGTCCTTGTGCGAGTGGCAGAAATGTGACAATACGGCAGTATGATGTGACAGATCGGCAGCGGCGCGAGTGAGCACAAGTGAGCGAAAGTGAGCGACAAGATGCAGTGAGAACACACAACGAAAGTATTAAGGTATTAAGGTAAAAGAAATAATTGTAATGGCCTATCAATCAGAAATGAATTCGGCATCGGTAGGAAGCGCCTATCAGATGTATGGCTCCATGCAGACGACCTCGTCGACTATGTCGTCTGGCAGCAAATACGCACCCACGCAGCAGAACGAGGGTACATATTACACATCCGCAGATCAATACCTGCAGCAGAGTATTACGACCAACTTTGCGGGTCTTGATCGAGGATCGAACAGTATGATGTTGGCATCAGCCCGACCCAACGACCCATCTATCGGTGAGTTGGCACCTATGGGCGATGCGCTGCTCCCTTTGTTGCTCTGTGCGGCAGTGTATGCAGTAGGTAAGATACTGCGTAAAATCAATCTTCGTCATTCTCTCCAAAACAACTAAAAATCACACAACTATGAATACTTATAAGAATGCTTGTATCAAACAATTAGCGTTTGCAGTCGGCGTGGTGTTCACTATGCTGCTTTGCAGTATTCCAACAAAAGCCGCTAACATAACGATTAATATACCGGGTGTTGGTCCTTATACCGATTGGTATGCCATGGGCGACACGGTGTCGATTGCGTTTCCGCGTGTGTCGTACACCACTATCCAGCAGCAGATAACCAAGGACCAATACGACAATCAGTCGGCTACCAACCAATGGGGTGCCGAGGGTACCTACTCAACCGAGGGCGGTTATTACTTCTATAACTACACGGTGCGTGATACGATTCTACTCACCTTCTCGGCTGAGCCGGATGCAAACGGCAACTACTCCGAGATCACCGGACATCTTGCCTTGATGCAAGGGACAGCAGCCGACATCAACGATATGTGGTATATCAAAGATGCTACGCCAGATGAAACATCCTATCCCGATGGCGAGAACAAATACTGGCCACAGACACGTGTCCGCATGAAGGTGCAACACCTCAAGTCGGGTAAGTGGATTACCTACTCTGCCAATGCAAAAGGTGACCTTGCGCTGAAGTTGGTGGACAGTGAAGATCAAGCCACGCCATTTGCTTATGACACAAGAACGGAGAGTGAGAACTACCACTATGGTACTTATCGTATGACCTATTTCAACCCCGTCATTCCGAATATCGGTGGTAGCATGTTCTATTTCGAGTCGGTGGCAGATAAGGAGATATCATCTGTGACGGGTACTCGTGAGGGCGGCAACTATGTCAAGATGACGCGTTCGACGACCTACACTTTCCGTTTGGCGAAGTACTATAACGACTGGATGCGCTGCTTCCAATGGAGTAAAGAGAACACGCAGTCGTTCAAGATAACCCCGACACCTTATGCCACCACCTTCGGATATGCCAAAGATGACACAGAGGCTGCCGCTCAACAGATGACACAGTCGTACAAGATATCCCTTGTAGACTCGTGCAACCTCTATTGTGTACCCGCTCGCAAGAAGAACTGGAGTATCGATAAGATACAACTTGCAGAACCTACTATCGTGAGCGATGCCGATGTGTTGGAGAACACCTACGGCATCACGGCTCGTTTCTATTGGGCTACATGGGCTGAGTCTACTACGGATAAGTATAACATCCACTCTATGCTCGGGTCGGGACAGATAACCAATACACTATCCGATGCCCCATACAACAACGAGGTCTCTCGTTGTATGATGGAGATGTCGAACACCAAGCATAATGGAGTCTGGACCACCACCATCACGCCACAAGGTCGCAGTCCATACAACGTGATGGATACTTCCGGACAATACAAAGGTGTGATGGGTAGTTATGACGACCTGCTCTACTGCGAGGTAGTGAAAGATAATAAGGTACTTGCTACACAAGCCTCCACCTTCACTCGTCTGGCATACCATGTCGTGGCACAAGCCAACCACATCGATGTGACGGTAGACCCTGCAGCACCTATTGCTGACTCTACAGCCTGCTCGGTGACGCTGACCTACTATCCTACGCTAACCACCGATACGATCATCTATACGGCTACCGGAAAAGTCGACTCTATCATATCGAGTGTCACAACACCTATCGCTTTTAACACCATTTCTGACCTGCAGGTGGTGCTCAAGAATAGCAATGTGCAAGATTTTACTGAGACATGGGCTACGATAGAAAAAGTGGATACCGCCAATAACAAGATAACTATCAAGTTTGATGCGAACCAGACTATCAGCCGCCGAGGCATCAATGTGGTAGTAACCGGCACTTTGCAAGGTATTAAGCAAACACATATCACCTATATTTCGCAGAATACGGCTCGAAAAGGGGGTTCTACTAAGTTTACCCATTCAAACGGCGGATACGCCTCAAAGATGGCGGCTAATAATAATGGTATTGAGTATCAGAAGGTTCACACCTACGAGAAGACGGTCTACTACACCGCTGGCGAGACCGTTGAGTTATTGCCTAACGAACCGAACATGCTCGCCTATTGGCGTTGGTACGACTACGATACCGACACCGACCCGCGTTACTATATCGACGCCTCCGGTAACTGGCAAGACTTCAGTAGTTTCTGGGTCAAAGTACCAAAGGACCTAAATAGCAATACTTTCTACGCTATCAATGAAGGTGAAGGAGCGGGTTCGAGAGGATATTGTGCGGCTATTGATAAAGGTTACTCACTCCCTTGTGCTTTAACTAACATCTCCGACTGGTCAGCCATGATTCCTCAAATAAAAGGTTGGTCCGACGAGCAAGAGCGTAATATCGCCCTGGATGCTTCGGCGTATGCCGACTATACGATAACGGATGCCGAGATAACGGAACCAACACTCTCATATCGACAGATATGGCATTTGCGTCCGGCAAAAACGATTGCCGACTCACTGGAGAAATGTACTACGCCGAATAATGCGTACGAGACCCACCAATATATCGCCCCCGTAGGCAAGGATGTATACCTTGCCACAAACATGCCACACTATGCAGCACTGAATCACGTGTCCGAGTTGTGCTATTGGTTCAAAGCGGATATCACAACGACAAAGAGTAAAAGCGGCAGTAGTTCCTCAACCACTAGAACCGGTTATAAACAATCAGGTGACAACTCGTCTTATAGCGACTGTGTAACCCCAAAATGGAAAGTGTCGTACGATAATGGTAGCACATGGTCTGAATTAACGAGCAACTATTCTTCGGACTTACAAAAAGTATCCTCATCCACCGAACGAACCGTAGAGTATGCACTCTATATTCCTGCTAGTTTCTCTTACGATTCTACTTATACTAGTGGTAAGAGAACTTATAAGGCTAATATTACGGTCAAGCCTACCTGTAACAGCGACATCTACCTTGCACGCTTCAAAGTGACTTATGTTAGTGAGTCTACCTATGGTCCCTCGTCAACAGCGTTGCGTACCGACGAACAGATTGCTCAGAGTTATAACCTATTAGCATCACAGGACTTCAACTTTGGCACTGTTGCCGGCAGTTTGAGTGCAGATAATCGTGTGTTCTATACCGAGCCACTTGCCGCCGACAACTCCTCGTATGGTTTCTTCTATGTGGACGCCTCTTGTACGGCTCAACGCAATCGTCAAAGCGGATATCGTTCTGAAAAGAATATGCCATACTATGGAGAGTACTGCCTTGTTAACCAACTCCGAACTACGGGTAGCAATGTAAACCACAACTGGTGGCTCGAGATAGCGCAACATGGTGGTGCCCAAAACGGATATATGATGTATGTCGATGGTAAGCAGCAACCGGGGCTTGTGGCTACTATATCTACCGATGCACAACTCTGTTCCGGACAACAGATGTACTGCTGTGCGTGGTTTGCGAATGCCACTGCCGATAAAGGAAACACGCTACCTATCCTGCGTTTTGATGTGCAAGGACGAAATAGCAATAACGAAGATTGGGTCAATGTAGCATCGTTCTTCGCGGGAGAAATAGAATACAAATCCGATTGGCTACAAGTCGACTTCCCTCTTACCGCTGAAGAGAACTATACTCAGACGCGTGTGGCTATCTACAACTTCGCAAGTAACAACGCAGGTAACGACTTTCTCATCGATGATGTCCGCCTCTACTCATCGAAATTGCCATTGACCGCTTACCAAGCGTTCACGACCTGTAAGGTACAAGACATGGAGGTGGCAGTGGCTCGTATCGACTACTCGAACATGGCATCGAGCGGCGAAAACCAGACATTGTACTACACCTTCATGAATACGAAGAGTGATACAGCAATTCATGCCGTATACCACTATCCTGATAATTGGACGGGAACGGAATCCGACAAGCATGGTGTGATCTATGTACCCAAGAAAGGGTACGACCCAACACAATCGGGTGATGCGACCTATCAGACCAATAGCGGTATTGCAGGCGTAGACGAGACGGCGATGGTATACGCTTCCGCCAATCAGATACTCGACTCGCTCGAGACGGTCTACCTCAACGATACTCTACCTGGACATACCGTACAAGACGGTTATACGCTGAAGGGATATGTGAAGACGACCGACGATGATGGTGACCGTTATATCATGTATGTGGCGCACCTCATCAACGATAAGTTCATGCCATCGTCTGCCACCTATCAGTTGGCGATGGCGACCTCAGAAGCCGACCTTGCTCACCCAGAGTGCTCTATGAGTGCCGACCTGCCCTTGTCGAACAAGACGAACATCGCATTCAACGGTTCGACCGATCCGACAGTAGGTGCCTGCGCCAATGGATTATATCCTGTGACGGTAAGGGTGAACAATACTGTAGAGATCAATGGTGCCTCTGTCAACCTTGTAGGCAACGCCAAAGCCGATTGGTTACTCGGATATGACTTCGACGATGCTTATATATCTGAACTCAAAGCCACCGATGCCGAGAAGGAAGCAGCCGATGTGAAGTTCGAAGCCAAGTATGGTTATGCGCGTGGTAAGATACAAGATGCTCTCAGCGAGTTGCGTCGTTACACCAACCACTCGAACTATAAGGCACAGAGAGTTGATGAGATTGTGCTTGATACGGTGAATGCCGTGACAAAAGACACGGTACATATCCTGCTTAAGGAGCACTACAATATCATCAAGGACCTCTGCGAGCGTGGTTTGCTCAGTCTCTACAAAGACTCTGACGCGTTCTATATGCGAGCAAATGATACGATCCGTTTCTGGGTGTATCCTATCCCTGGTACGGCAAAGGTGACCTATAATGGACAGGAATACACTTTGGATAACTGCTCGAACAACACTTTCTTGCGTGGATTTACGGGTGCGAGTGGTTATGAGGCAAATGTGTCACCTATCAAGTTAGTCGACATGACTGCAGACCAGAAGCATGCCGTACCTCGTGTGCGTGTAGCAGCAAGTCAAGTGAACAAGGGCTTCAAGATACCTATCTCCGATATATCGTCAACAACCGTCTTTGCTTGGGACTCGTGTCGTGTGATATCAACAACCGACCCTGCTGTGCAAGATAGTATGGCAAAGAATCCGAACTTTAGTATGCGTTATACGCAGGATATCTATTACTACGATATCCTCAAAAAGACGAGCAGTAAGGAATACTACAAAGCCGGCGACTCTATCACTTTCAAGCCTATAGATGCGGACCATGTAAAAGATATGAAATATCGCCATGACAACGATAAAAATACTCAGTGGACCGAGGGTCACCCTGGTTTCCAAAAAGCCAATACTACCTCGATGCGACCTGGGTATGAGTATACGATGCAGGCCACGCTGATAAATCAAACAGGTGCCAACTATGACGGTAGTTGCCCAATTGGTAATGTCTACTTCACGGTTATCGTAGTGCCAGACACGGTGGTATGGACGCCTGTGACCGACTATTGGGGTGATGACCAGAACTGGCAGGCTATCATCAACGGCAAGAAAGTGAACATGGGTTATGTGCCACTCGCTGAGACCGATGTAGTGATACCTACCCTGTCGTCGACCAACCAGCGACTCTATCCATTCCTCTGCGACAGCAACTTCTACCCGATGGATGCGCACTATGTTCCGGCTAAGTGCCACAAGATACACTTCTGTTCGAACACCGCAATGCTCGACCAACATGTATTGAGTTACGACTCTGTCTATGCCGACATGTCGGTCAAGGCAGGTACCTGGAACCTTGTGGCTATGCCTCTGCAAGGTGTGGTGAGTGGTGACTTCTTCGTGCCACACACGGGTAACTATGCAAGTGCAACCAACGAAGAGAGCAAAGCGGACTTCACCGTGAGTGGATTCAAAGGATCGCGCGATGGACAGACGGCAGGCTATGCTGCATGGAGCCGTTACTATAACGACTCGGTGGCTACCGAGCACTATAATGCATACACGGGAACCTTCTCGGAGTCGTACAACCTATTCACACAAGCCGCTTCGGAGTCGGAAGGCTTCCTTATGGCAGCATCCAACTCGGTGTCGAAAGTCATCGAGTCAGGCAAAGGCTTTGAGTTGGGCGTATGGGGACCAGATAACGACACGAACGAGAACATCGAGATCCGTCTGCCAAAACCGGATACAGAGTATGGTGAATACTTCGAGGGTGCGGTTAAGAGAACAGTCGATGTAAGTAGTGCTCGTACGAACGCACACAAGTTTGCTTTCACGCCAGATGCTAAGGGTAATATGGAAGTGACATTGCATAATGAAGTGGCAAGTCCGTACTTCCTCTTCGGTAACCCATCGATGGCGTATATCGATGCCGAGTCGTTCTACTACCGCAACTCAGGAGTCCTTGAGTCGTACTTCTGGACACTCGAAGGCGACAAGTGGGTACCACACTCTGGTAAGTTAGTGACTTACGAGAACCGCTTTGTTAAACCGTTCCGTGCTGCAATGGTTTATGCGCGTGGTGGTGCTAATTTGACAGACCTCACCTTGACGCTCTCGACGCAAGACCTTGCGATATCCTACGAACAGGGTGCGCGTAACAACTACACCGATGCTAAGCATGGTACGCCGGGTGGACAAGGCACCACCGGCAAAGTAGCGAAACGCCGTCTCAGTAGTGCTAATGGTCACTATCTCAACAACGGACTGATGCATATCGATGCGTTTATCCGTCCGACCGACGAGCGTGAGGCTACGGCATTGGCTAACTTCGACCTCGTGGCTACCGACTTTGCCAACGATGGATACGACATCTCGGAGGATGTACCGTTCTTCTCGGTCAACATCAAGGACGATGGTACAACCCTGAGTGGTGCTTCGGAGATGAACATCTACTCGGTGGTAGGAACCAAGAAAGTGTCGATCGATGTGCGTGAACAGATAGGCGTTGTGCCACTCGGCTTTGTAGTAAGCAACGACCTGCGCAACACCGACGGCGGTAAGATGCGACTCTACTTCACGCTGACCGACTGGACAGACGAGTGCTACCTGATCGATACAGAGAAAGGCACACAGACGCGTATCACCAACGGTACGGAACTGTATCTCGATATACCGACCAACAACGCGATGCGTTATTACATCCAAGGTCCGAAGAACGAGAGCGAGGAGGATCATGGTGCTACCGACACGGAGACTATCTCGAGCGATAAGGCTGACGCTGCATCATCGATCTTCATCTACTCGGAGAACGCAGGGTATGTCGATATCGTAGCCTCATCGGCTATCGCAGAGGTTCGCCTCTATGATGTGGTGGGACGACTGGTGAGCGAACGCGCTGTGACCAACGGTGCACCGATACTCTCGATGCCTGCTCCGGAAGGGATACTCCTCACGGAGGTCACCCTCAAGAACGGAACACGAGGGGTGGATAAAGTGATTGTACGATAACAAAAAAGGCTGCTCGATTGAGCAGCCTTTTTTGATGTTTATTAGTTTATGGTTGGGTGGTTTATTAGTTGAAGAGTGTTTGTCTAGAGTATATAGTTCTTCTAGAGAATCTAGAGATTCTAGAGATTCTAGAGATTCTAGAGATTCTAGTCCTTCTTTACCGCAAAAACACAAAACGATTTGCCACAAAAACACAAAACAAAATGCCACAAAAACACAAAACGGCTTGTGTATTTCATTTATTATCAATACCTTTGCAGCGGAATAAAAAGTACACTTTATGGACTATATTTTTCGGATGCAAGATGACCTACTCCAAGAGCAGTTGGAGTATAGTGGAGCCGTATTGATAGAGGGACCTAAGTGGTGTGGTAAGACCACCACTGCCACGCAGCAAGCGCGCAGTGTGCTTCGACTGCAAGACCCTAGTACGCGCGACAGTCTGTTAGCCACGGCAAGCATCAAGCCCTCGTTACTTCTAAAAGGTGAGACGCCTCGGTTGATCGACGAGTGGCAGATAGCCCCTCAACTGTGGGACGCTGTACGTGTGGAGGTAGACGACCGACAAGAGATGGGGCAGTTTATCTTGACAGGATCGAACAGTGTTGACCCCAGCAAGATCATGCACAGCGGCACAGGGCGTATTGCACGGCTGAAGATGTACCCAATGAGTCTATTGGAGTCGCAGGAGTCGACAGGTGTCGTTTCGCTAAAAGCACTCTTCGATAAACCGATGATGGATATCGACGGTGCAGAGTCGAAGATGACGATTGAGCAACTGATCTTTGCTGCCTGCCGTGGCGGATGGCCTGCCGCTGTAACGGCAAAGAGCGATAGAGCCAAACTCATGGTGGCAAAGAACTATCTGGATAGTCTGTGTGCCACAGATATCTCCACTATCGATGATACCAAGCGCGATGGTACTATCACGCGTGCTTTGCTGCGCTCCTACGCACGCAACATTTCTACTCTGGCCAAGACCAACAGTCTGCAGAAAGATATTGTGGCAAACTATGCCTCTATCTCGCTACCGACGGTCGACTCATATCTGCGAGCCTTGCAGCGGCTATATGTAATCGAAGACATGCCGGCATGGTGTCCGGCAGTGCGTTCCGCATCAGCCATGCGCAACGGTGTGAAGCGCGAGTTTTGTGACCCATCGATCGCCGTAGCAGCATTAGATCTATCGCCCGAGATGCTACAGATGGATCTGAAGACATTCGGGTTTATCTTTGAGACGATGGCTGTTCGAGACCTGCGAGTCTATTCGCAACGTCTGCGAGGGTCTTTGGCTTATTATCACGACCGCTACGACCTTGAGGCAGACGCCGTATTACATATAGCCGATGGTCGTTTTGCACTGATTGAGATAAAACTGGGAAGTCGTGAGATAGATGAGGGCGCAGAGCATCTAATCACTTTGCGGAACTTAATCCGCGAGCATAATGAGAAAGAGAAGCAGATGCCTATTCGAGAACCCGACTTGATGATCGTTCTCACGGGAGGTACTATGGCATATACACGAGCAGACGGTGTTAAGGTTATACCGCTGGCGTGCTTGAGAGACTGAGAAAAAAAAAGCTGCATTGTTATTATTGGTTTATTAGTTTATCAGTTTATTAATTTATGGTTGGGTGGGTTATTAGTTGAAGAGTGTTGGTCTAGTTCTTATAGCTTTTCTAGAGTTTCTAGTCCTTCTAGAACTTCTAGTTCTTCTAGAATAGATAGAATAAACTATCCCTACTAGATCAGATCATCTAGTAGGGATAGTTCTTATTTATCCGCAGGCGAGGCGCCCACGTCCCCAGGGCTGCCTGCGTACCCGAGGCTATTGCTTGGCGTTCATGCCTTCTTTCCACTTGCTTTTAGTGGGGGCGATAACCTCTTTGTCGGCAATAGCGGTTACGTTCTGTATGGCTTCTTTGACCTTCTTGGCTGTGCTCTTGACGGTCTCTTTGACGGTGTCGACGATGTCGGCTTTCTCAACCCAGCAGAGTGCGTCACCCTTGGTGGCTACTGCACCTTGCTCCTTATCGATAGCGACGATGCGGCAGTGGTCAAAGGCAGTGATAGGTTCTATGCCGTGTTGTGTCTGCAGGTAGCAGATAACTTCTCCCTTAGCAAAGAGAGTACCGAAAGCAGGAGCGTGGCTATCCTCGTTGTAATCAAGTTCCCAGAGTACTTTACCTGCCTGCGTTGCCTCAACGGGTTCACTATTCGGGTGGAGGATAGCACGTTTGTCGGCAGCCGAGATGAAGGTTACTTGCTGTCCACCCTTAGCGGCTTTCTCCATACGTTCGAGCAGGTCTTTGTTGAACTGTTCCTTGGCTTGACCGGACTTATACTCACGATACTGCTTCTCGTGCATAGCAAACTCAAAGAGTTCCTCGTCGTCTTGTCCACGGTTCCAGCCTTGTTTCTCCATCTCTTCGATGAAGTGAGGCAGTGCGTCCGGATAGAGCGCTTGTGGGTCGTCGGTATAGAACTCGAGACCTTTCTCCTTGGCGAGTTCGACTATCTCTGGTGCGAGTTCACCTGGCAGTTTACCTGACTTACCGAGAATCATACCCCACATAGCAGGGTCCATGCGTGTGAACGGCTTCTCGCCCATGGAGCGAGAGAATAGGTTCATGAGTGCAGCATTCTTGACATATTGCGAGAACGGCGTTACAAGACACGGCGTGCCGAGCATCGACCATATACGCTGTACCTCTTCGAAGAGTTCGACGAGCAGTTCGTCCTCGTTGAGCGTCTTCTCGCCACGTTTTGCGAGGTTGGCGTTGATAGCAGCGTGCATACCTTTGAGGTCTGCCATGAGGGAACCCATCATGCCGCCAGGTAGTCCGCAACCTACGAGCAAGGAGGTCATCTTGGAGTTACGCGGGTCTATCCAGTAGCCGAGGAAGTCGTCTATGAAAGACTGCGTGAGGCTGCGTGCCTCCATGTAGGCTTTCATATTGATGTCCTTGACAAGGAAGCCAGCGTCACGGAGCATGGCTTGGATAGTGATGACATCCGGGTGTACCATACCCCAACTGAGGGGTTCCATGGCTACATCGAGCACATCGCCACCGGCTTTGGACACTTCGAGCATGGAAGCAACCGAGAAGCCCGGACCTGTGTGACCATGGTATTGTATGATGATATCTGGGTGTTTCTCCTTGATAGCAGCAACGATAGTACCGAGCATTGCGGGGCGCCCGATACCTGCCATGTCTTTGAGACATATCTCTTGTGCGCCACCGGCTATGAGTTGTTCGGCAAGGTTGATATAGTACTCAGCGGTGTGTACCTTCGAATAGGTGATACACATCGTGGCTTGTGCAGTCATGCCAGCCTCTTTTGCCCAACGGATAGATGGAATGATATTGCGGGGGTCGTTTAGACCACAGAATATACGAGTGATATCAACACCTTGCGCGTGCTTTACTTTGTACATGAGTTGTCGCACATCGGCAGGGACGGGGTTCATGCGTAGTCCATTGAGGCCACGGTCAAGCATGTGGGTCTTTATGCCTGCCTCGTTGAAAGGCTTGGTGAAGGTGCGCACGGCTTGATTAGGGTTCTCGCCGTAGAGGAGGTTGACTTGTTCCATAGCACCGCCGTTGGTCTCAACACGGTCGAAACAGCCCATATCGATGATGACGGGTGCAATCTTTGCCAACTGGTCCTTGCGGGGGACATACTTTCCGCTACTCTGCCACATGTCACGATAGACAAGTGAGAATTGGATTTCTTTCTTCATATTAGATGTCTTTATTTTGCTTGTTGTTTTGGTTGAATTTTACCGGCTGCAAAGATACGAAGAATTGCGGGATGATACAATGAATGATTGGGGGGATTAGTTTATTAGTTTATTAGTTTATTAGTTTAGGAGAAGTTTAATTGGTCATATTTTTGGTTTATTAGTTTATTAGTTTAGGAGTTTAGGAGAAGTTTAATTGGTTGAAATGATGTTTATTAGTTTATTGAGAGTTTAGAGTAGCCAGAGGTTCTAGTTGTTCTAGAATAGGCATAGTATTTGTGGAAAATCGAAAAATGTAGTACCTTTGCGAGGCTTAATTTGCGAGGCTTAATGTATAACAAAGCCATTAGGCATAATTGTATAACAAGAAGTATAAGACTATGAATAAGAAAGGATTGTGTGTGATTATGGCGGCGTTGTTCTGCTGCGTGGCATTGCAGGCTGAGACGGCAGAGGCACGGTTGCTGTCGCTTAATAAGAAGAACACCACTCTTGTGGCACCTTTCACAGAGAAGAAAGTGCTGCCTAAGTTGAAGAAAGAGACCAAGAAAGAGGGGCAGTTATACTTCGCTTCACCCGATGCGCTCTCGATGCGCTACAGCGACCCTAATGGAGATGTCACTCTCATCAAAGACGGTGGTTTCTCGGTTCGTCGTAACGGCAAGGTGCAGAAATTCTCGATGAAGACCGAGAACTCGCAGATGCGTCTATTGCGCGACATCTTGCTCTACAGTTTCTGTGGCGATATACAAGGAGTAGCCACTCGCTGCAATGCATCGATTGAGAGCTGCGAGAGTGCCACACAATACTCGTTCACCATCACCAAGAAAGACAAAGTGAAGGTGGGCGTATGTATCATCAAGTTGGTATACGACAAGAAGACGGGCGCTATCGCGTCGCTCTGTCTTGAGGAGTTGAATGGCAACTACACGATCTATGAGACGAGTCATGCTGCTTGCAACAAGGCTATTCCTTCGGATGTGTGGGTAATCGAATAACGATGAGCAACGATCTATACCCTACTCCGCCGAAGAGGCGTTGGCTACCCTATTTAGCCATCATCATAGCGATGATGATATGGGGTGCGTCGGGCATTGCTACGAAGACTGCCCTTGAGACGCTTCGTCCTGTGACGTTGGTCACTTGTCGGTTCACTATGGCAGTAGTCTTGATGCTGTTTATTGGGTTAGTCTCGAAGCGCCTGCAGCGTGTGGAGCGGAAAGACATTTTACTTTTTCTCTTGGCAGGGTTTGTGCAGCCAGTTTGCTATTATATCTTCGAGACGTTCTCGTATAAGATGCTCTCTTCGCCTACTATAGCCGAGGTGTTACTGTCAACGAGTCCTCTCTTAGCCCCACTCTTTGCCTACGTCTTGATTCATGAACGGGTGACACGGTACAACATCGTGGGTATCCTCATCTCGGCTGTGGGGGTGTTGCTGATGGTGCTTATTGGCAATGCTGACTTCTCTATCGGTTCGCCGTGGGGGATACTGTGGGCATTCCTTGCCGTATCGACTGCAGTGCTCTACACAATACTCCTTCGTAAGATCCCGTCACGCTACAGCAGCCTCAGCATTGTGTTCTATGTGCAGTTGTCGTCGCTACTGTTCTTCATTCCGATGTTTTGCATCATCGACTTACCTACGATAGACTGGGCGGCGTTCACGCCTAAGACGATAGGTGCGGTGTCGTATCTCGCTCTCTGTGCATCGGTGATTGCTTTTATCTTGTTCTGCTATACGGTGCGTCGGATAGGCGTGACGCGTGCCAACGCTTTCAACAACATACGACCGGTGTTCACGGCACTGTTCATGCTGCTACTCTTTGGCGAGCAACTACCGTGGGTGAGCATTGTGGGCATGGTGCTGGTTATTGCGGGACTGTTTGTATGTCAATACGAAAAGAAGTCATAACTCGTAAACTGTTTATACCGATGAGACGCTTACCCTACTCTATCCTTCTTGCGCTGCTGATGTTGACTGGATCGGTTCTGGCTCAGTCGCCTAAGCGAGAAATGCGCGCAGCGTGGATAGCGACTGTCGCTAATATAGATTGGCCCTCTCAAGAGGCTATCGGGCATACTGAGTTACAGAAAAAAGAGTTGATCGATATACTTGACCTCTTGCAAGAGTTGCACTTCAATGCTGTAGTCTTTCAGGTTCGCCCTACTGCCGATGCTCTGTATGAGTCGGACTTAGAGCCGTGGTCGAACTGGTTGACCGGTGCGCAGGGACAGGACAACGACACACACTACGACCCTTTGGCTTTCCTTACGGAGGAGGCGCACCGTCGTTGCATCGATGTGCATGTGTGGCTCAACCCTTACCGTGTGACCCATGGGTTTGGCGTCAAGGACTTGGCGGATATGCATATCTACCATCAGCACCCTGAGTGGTTTGTGGAATATGGCAAGAAGTATTATTTTGACCCAGCGTTACCGCAGACGCGCGATTGGCTTAATACGGTGGTAGCAGACATCGTTACGCGTTATGATATCGATGCTATTCACTTCGACGACTATTTCTATCCTTACCGTGTGAAGAACGAGGAGTTTCCTGACACTGCCAGTTTTCGGCAGTACTCGCGTGGGTTCACCAACAAAGCCGACTGGCGGCGCGATAATGTGAATCTCGTCATCGAGCAGTTGCAGCATACTATCAAGGGCATCAAGCCGTGGGTTGAGTTTGGTATCTCGCCATTTGGTGTATGGCGCAATGCATCGTCGGACCCCGAACGGGGCAGCCAGACCCAAGCCGGTGTGCAGAACTATGACGATCTCTATGCCGATATACTCTTGTGGTTGGAGCGAGGTTGGATTGATTATGTGGTGCCCCAACTCTATTGGGAGATAGGTAAGAAAGCGGCAGACTACGAGGTGTTGGCTCGTTGGTGGAAGGACAACTGCTACGGCAAAAACCTCTATATAGGACATTATGCCAGTCAGTTAGGCAATAAGAAAGCGGCAGAGGCGTGGCGTAGGAGTAACGAAGTATGCCGTCAGATTGCGCTCAACCGTACGATGCCCGAGATTGACGGGTCGGTCTTTTACTCGATGCAGGCGTTGCAGCACAACCGTCAAGGTATGATTGACAGTCTACAGAACAACTACTATCGTCATTTTGCACTGCCTCCTATCAATCGCAATCTGCGTGACGAGATTTCGCTTTCACCTACTAATCTGCAGCGTAACGACTCCGTTCTTTCGTGGGACAGCGTTCGAGCCGAGGGCGGCAAAGAGGCGATCTACTATGTGGTGTATGCCTTTCCTACCGAGGGGAGCGTAGACTTCAACAACGCAGCCTATATCAAGGACATTACGACTGAGTGTCATTCAAGAATAGACCCGAGTGTGGAGGCTATCTATTGCGTTACGGCGATCAATCGATATAAACAGGAGAGTTTACCGTGTATCTTAGTCAACTGAACATATTAGATTACAAGAACATCTCGCAGGCGGAACTGACGTTCACGCCTAAACTGAACTGTCTGATAGGGATGAACGGCATGGGCAAGACCAATGTCATTGATGCCATCTACTATCTCTCTTTCTGCAAGTCGGCATTCAACAGCGTGGATTCGATGAATATCCGCCACGAGGCCTCGTTTTGTATGTTGCAGGGGGTGTATCGAGATATGCCTACTCCTGACGGGGAGGAACAGATCAGTTGCGGTATAAAGAGGGGCGTTAAGAAGCAGTTCCGCAGAGGCAAGAAAGAGTATAAACGTCTGATGGACCATATTGGTTTGCTGCCGCTGGTGTTGGTCTCGCCTCACGATAAGAACCTCATTGACGAGGGTAGCGAAGAACGCAGGCGATTCGTTGACGGGGTCATCTCTCAATGTGATAAGGTGTATCTGCAGCACTTGATGGATTATAATATGCTCATCAAGCAGCGCAACAGCCTACTCAAACAGATAGCAGAGCACGGCGAGCAATGGCATACGGAACTGAAAGCGCAGAGCGATGTGTTAGACATATTGGAGATGCAACTCACGGAGCATGCACAGTATATCTTCTCTACTCGGTCGGCTTTTATTGGTGAGTTTATCCCTGTGTTCCAAGAGATACATTCGTATATCACCAATGCGAAGGAGGAGGTCACTCTGACATATCGTTCGCAGTTGCAGGAGCGAGACCTGATGCAGGCGTTTCGCAATACGCGCGAGCGGGATGTGCTATTAGGTTGGACCTCGCAGGGGATACATAAGGACGATTTGGACATGTATCTCGGGCAATGGATGATTCACAATGTGGGGAGCGAGGGACAAAAGAAGACTTACATTATGGCGTTGAAGTTAGCCCAAGCGGAGTACCTCAGCAGGCACGTCCCTTCAGCCACGGAGGGAGAGCAGAAGCCTATTCTTCTTCTTGACGACATCTTTGATAAGTTAGACGGAGAGCGTGTGGAGCGAATTATCCGCTTGGTAGGATCTGATCGCTTTGGGCAAATATTCTTCACCGACACCAATCGAGAGCACCTACTCGACTTGTTGCAACCGCTCAAGGAGGAATGTGCGGTGTTCTTCGTGAGTCATGGCGAGGTGACAAAGCAATCGATATAAACGGATTGACACAGACAAAAGATACAACGGGAACAAAGAGAACAATAGAACGACAACAGAATAACAATGAATGAGTTTTTAGAGACAGAAGAAAAGATTGTGACATTACTCAAGACCGTGTTTGATCCGGAGATACCGGTGAACATATACGATTTGGGATTGATCTACAAAGTGGATTTGCAGGATGGTGGTGTGCTGAATATTGACATGACGCTCACGGCACCATCGTGTCCGGCAGCCGACTTCTTGATGGAAGATATACGGCAGAAGATGTTGTCGATCGATGGCGTGAAGGAGGTGAACATCAACCTCGTCTTTGAGCCTGCGTGGGACAAAGATATGATGTCTGAAGAAGCCAAACTGGAGTTGAACATGATGTAGGTTGCTCGATGATTTATTTTCTTTCTGACTCTCATATAGGGTCTCGTGCACTACCGGATATGCGAGCCCACGAGCATCGATGTTGTGAGATGCTGCGTCGGTTGAGCGAGGACGCTACTGAGATCTACCTTTTGGGGGATGTCTTTGATTTTCGCTTTGAGTATTTCTGGCATCGCAA
Organism: uncultured Clostridium sp.; assembly: GCA_963651555.1. Lineage (GTDB taxonomy): Bacteria > Bacteroidota > Bacteroidia > Bacteroidales > Paludibacteraceae > Colicola. The sequence goes on from CAVJQD010000022.1 coordinate 22,026, forward strand.
AGAAGAGTATACGGAGTATCTCGACACCTTGCGGGCACTGACGGAAGGGGGTATCCGCATCCACTATTTCACTGGCAATCACGATCTGTGGTTGTTTGGTCGTCTTGAGAAAGCGACAGGTATCACGGTTCATAAAGACACGCTTGAGACTACAATCCAAGGCAAGCATTGTTTGTTGGCGCATGGTGACGGGATCGGACCCAGTGACTTGATGCAACACTACCCGAAGGAGATACAGCGGAGGATTGGTCGTTTCATGCGTCTTCGTCGTGTGTTTCACAGTCGGATCTGTCAGTTTCTTTTTCGTCTTTTGCCACCGCAGTGGGGCGATGCTTTTGGGTATGAGTGGGCAAGGCGAAGTCGACTTAAAGAGATTGCGCATCCGGTGGGCTACAAGGGGGATTCGCAGGAGGAGTTGGTGCTGTTTGCCAAAGAGATGGAAGCGAGTCGGCACTTCGATTATTATATATTCGGTCATCGTCATATTGAGTTAGACCTACAACTCGCCACTCGTGCGCGTGTGATTATCTTAGGCGACACTTTTAAGCAGTGGACTTATGCGCAGATGAACGAGGCAGGTGAGGTTACACTTTTGAACTTTGAATAACAAACAATAGAGAACAATGCATAGTAGAGAGGAGCAGTTGCAGGCGTTTGATCGCTTGCTGACGATCATGCAAGAGTTGCGATAGAAATGTCCATGGGACAGGAAACAGACCTTCGAGTCGTTACGTCAGAACACGATAGAGGAGACCTACGAGTTGGCGTCTGCCATCATTAAGCAGGACATGCAAGAGGTGAGCAAGGAATTAGGGGATGTATTGCTTCATGTGGTGTTTTACGCACAGATAGGGAGCGAGACGGGGAAGTTCGACATTGCGGATGTGTGTAATCAACTATGCGATAAGTTAGTGTTCCGTCACCCTCATATCTATGGTGAGGTGCAGGCGACGACCGCCGAAGAGGTGACGCAGAATTGGGAGGACATCAAACTTAAAGAGAAGGGCGGTAATAAGACTATCTTAGGTGGAATACCGGAGAGTTTGCCGTCTCTGGTGAAGGCATACCGCATACAAGACAAAGCGAGCAATGCGGGTTTTGACTGGGAGGAACGCAGTGCAGTTTGGGATAAGGTGCGCGAGGAGATAGGTGAGTTTGAGGAAGCGTTGGAGAACGGTAGTGCAGCGGATCAGGAAGGAGAGATGGGCGATATTCTATTCAGTCTGGTTAATGCGGCACGGCTTTATCATATCAAGCCTGATAATGCGTTGGAGCGCACCAACTTGAAGTTTATCCAGCGGTTCAATTATATCGAGTCGCAGGCGAAAGCGCAGGGCAAGGGTCTTCATGAGATGACGCTTGCTGAGATGGAGGAACTTTGGGAGGAGGCGAAACGAGTGTTAATTAACAATTAACAGTTAAGGGATGTTCTAAAAATTCCACGTTTCGTTATTTTGCTACTAATTGGGATGTTTCTCCACTTTTTGAGTGCTTTGTGTTTTTTATTTGTATCTGCTTGACTTTCATTCAGTCACAATGTCCAACATTGCTCCTTCGTTGCGCCAACCATCTACTAAATAAAATTCCACAAATCATCTCAAAAGTAATTTTTAGAACATCCCTTAACAATTAACAGCCTATTGTTCAGGCGAATTCTTCTACATCTTTTGCGGTGATGGTGTCGCTTGAGAGAATAATCAATCTCTCCACTACATTGCGCAGTTCTCGTATGTTTCCGTGCCAAGTGCGTTGTTGGAGAGCATCGACAGCGTCGTGTGCGAACTTCTTTCGTGCCCAACCTTGCTCTTGGCAGATCTGCTCTACAAAATAGTCGATGAGTAGCGGGATGTCCTCTTTTCGTTCGTCGAGCGTGGGTACATGGATAGGAATCACATTGAGGCGGTGAAAGAGGTCCTCTCGGAAGTTTCCGTTTTCTATTTCTTTTTGCAAGTCTTTATTGGTGGCGGCGAGAACTCTCACATTCACTTTTATTGACTTATCGGAACCTACGCGGCATATCTCATTTTCTTGCAAGACGCGTAGCACTTTTGTTTGTGCAGCGAGGCTCATATCGCCGATCTCATCAAGAAAGAGAGTACCGCCATCGGCCTGCTCGAACTTTCCTATTCTTTGCTTTATGGCGGAGGTGAAAGCACCTTTCTCATGTCCAAAGAGTTCGCTTTCGATCAGTTCGGATGGGATAGCGGCGCAGTTGACTTCTACCATAGGTTGCTGTGCACGGTGGCTTTGCGCATGTATGAGGCGGGCAACGACTTCCTTGCCGGTACCGTTGGCACCGGTGATAAGAACGCGTGCTTCTGTTGGTGCGACTTTATTGATGAGGTCTCGCACATGTTCGATGCCTGCGCTGTTGCCTACCATTTGGAACTTGGAGGAGATCTTATGCTTCAGTACTTTTGTTTCTTGCACGAGAGACTTCTTGTCGAGTGCATTCTTGACGGTGATGAGGAGTCGGTTGAGGTCAACTGGCTTTTCGATAAAGTCGAAGGCTCCACCTTTAATGGCTTCGACAGCGGTCTCGATGTTTCCGTGTCCGGAGATCATGACGATGGGAGCCTCTACTTCTTCTTGATGGAGTTTGGCGAGGACCTCGAGTCCGTCCATTTCGGGCATCTTGATATCCGAGAAAATGAGGTCGTAGGTAGTATTGAGCGCCATTTGTACGCCGGACTTGCCGTTTTCGGCTAAGTCGACTTTATATCCTTCGAATTCGAGGATATCTTTCATTGTGTTACGGATACTTCGTTCGTCGTCAATGACCAGGATGTGTGCCATGTCTTTATTCGTTTTCTCAGCCATGATGAAGCAAGAATTGTGCCACTCAAGAGATAGGAGATGAATAGCGAGGTTAAAACGGGAAAAGTTGTTCTCTTGTATAAGGGATATTCTAAAAATTCCACGTTTCGTATTTTGCTACTAATTGGGAAATTTCTTCATTTTTTGAGCGCTTTGTGGTTTTTATTTGTATC
>CAVJQD010000023.1:0-24961 GCA_963651555.1 uncultured Clostridium sp.
GACTGAGTGAAAGTCAAGCAGATGCAAATAAAAACCACAAAGCGCTCAAAAAGTGAAGAAACATCCCAATTAGAAACAAAACAACAAAACGTGGAATTTTTAGAACATCCCTCTACACTTTTTTCATAACAACCTATCAGCCCTATTCGTCTTATTAGCCCTACCCCACCACTACACTACAAGTCCTGCACCAACCGCACAGCACGACCATTACGGTCTGTAGGCGCTGAAGTCGTAATACCATAAAAGCCGAATTGGAACATGTAACTCTCTTCTTGTTTCTGCATTCCAAGACCTTCTGGCATATCGTCATTATCCTTACTAGATGTATTCTCCACCGCTGTACTTGACCAATAGGTACCATAAAAAGTAGTACTTACAGAGGTTCCGGAACGCCAGCCTGTAACAGGAAAGAATACAGCACCGGCTGTCTCTAACTGTGACCATTGGGATGTGGTAAAGGTATTGTACGAAAACCCATCTTTATTAGGAGCATAATAACTCGTGTAAGTATAACTAGCGGTATCAATGGTACATCCTTTATCCGCCATAGAGTAGAATGTAATACCCGAAGGAGTAGTCCAATCATCAGGGAGTAAGATGAGTCCGTTTACACCATTCACTGTACCTAAACTTACTAGTTTAGAAGCATTTGTGCGCTTATGGAATAAGTATATCCACTCGTCATTAGACAGCGTCCGCCATGTATCTCCAGCACCAATATTATTCCCCCAATCCACAAAGTCCCCATTATAATCGCTCATTGTAGTAGAAGTGCTTACACCCCATGGCGTAGCGGTATTATCAGTACTCCAACCAAACAAGTCTATCGTATCAGCAAGAGCCGTTCCACTCTTCGAGTTTCCATAAGTAGCATCTTGAGTCACACTACCACCGGTAACGTTATTCAACCCTATCATATCATACTGATGCTCAGCAAAGCCCCATGTCTTTGTCGACTGAACATACTGCAGGTTTCCCTTCGAGAAACGCACTTGCTTATCGGCTGCAACAGAGAAACCGCCCTTCAACGCATCCTCTTCCACACAATAGTTGACATACACCGTCTTCACTATGGTATCATGTACTACCACCACACGCGGCAGCACCAAGTGCAACGTGTCACCACCTTCTATCTCTCCATATTTCAGACTATCGATCTGACTTATCGACTGCGCCACCACAGCACGACCATTCAACCACACTACCTGATTCATCTGACCATACCCCAGCAGACTCCACACTGCCACGGCTAAAAGAATAACATACTTTTTCATACTATTGATTGTTTATGATTAGACTATCTTATATGCCCAACAGCCCAACAAACTCTACAAGTCCTGCACTAGGCGTACAGACTCACCGTGGCAGCGACCATTCCCTGAAGACATGGTAACAATAGCCGATGAGAAAGCTAAATACTTGCCTGATGTTGAAGACCAATAGGATGTCTCTCCTTGTACACCACTAACATCCAAGCCATAGCGATATCCGCCAGTCGGTAGGAATACAGCACCTGCGGCTTCTAGTATTTCCCATCCTGTTGTGGTAAATGTCTGGTAGTCTGCAAAAGGCTGTACACCATTGTTTATCATACCACCATGCCAATCTTGATTATTGACACCACTCTTAAAGGTAACGCCTGTAGGACAAGACCAGTTATCTGGAAGAACAATAAGTCCATTGACATACTCCGACCCATCGGTATTAAGGTTGATACGAGCCACACCATATAGGTTGCTGGCATTGTCACGAGTCTTAAATAGGAAATACCACTCGTCATAAGACAACGTGCGCCAAGTAGCACCATCCCCGACAGCCGTTCCCCAATCCACAAAGTCACCACTATAGTCGTCATTATTGGTAGACGAACTGACGCCATAAGGAGCAGTAGTGTTATTGGCACTCCAACCGAATATGTCTATACGGTCGGAGAGCGACTGCCCCTCTTTGGAATAACCAAAATCAGCGGAATAGGTCACACTATCCCCGAACACATTGCTTACTCCGAGCATGTCATACTGATGCTTAGCAAAGAGCCACGAGTCCGAAGATTGTATGTATTGTAGGTTACCACTAGCAAACTTCACTTGTTGTGTAGCAGAGACAGAGAACGCCCCTGCAAGAACATCATAGTTCCCCTTGCAGTCGTGAATATAGATGGTATCATGAATATGAATAGTGTCCGGCTTCACATGACGTGGCAGAATCATAAACAGCGTATCTGCATCCACGATATTACCCACAGGATACGTCAGACTATCCATACTTGCAACAGGTGCAGCATACTGCACACGACCATTATTCCACACTACTTGATTACTCTGTGCGTACGACAGCAGACCGCACATCGCCACTGCCAAAAGGAGAAAAACTTTCTTCATAAGGATTGTTGTCTATTAAGGATTGATGTCTATTAAAGATTATTGTCTATTACGGCTTCACCGTGTTGATATTTCATGTTGACGCGCACCTATACAAACAAGCACGCTGCAAAGATACTGCTTCTCAATGATATACACAAGAGCAAAATATCTTTTTGTAACAAATCCAAAGTAAAAACAACCAAATCTTGTAACAGATCCAGAGTAAAAAGGAACTATTTAGGGCGAAAATATTTCAAGAATCCTTATTCCAATAACTTTTTATCGGTTAAGAACTCCAATACTCCAATAGTCATTACACCTAGTTCGTCTTCTTTGCGGTGTATATCATCGCCAACTACTATAATCTTACGAAAATGGTCATTGATTGACAGTAAAGGACGACGTTCTTGAGTCTCTTTCTCTGGAGTTGACATTCGGAATGCCGATTGGATATAAAACCTATAAGGCGGTCTATTCACTACAAAATCTACCTCCAATTGTTGCCGAACAAACTTACCATTTTTGTCCTTTCCTCCTATCTCTACCAATCCTACATCCACATTATAGCCACGACTACGGAGTTCATTATAGATGATATTCTCCATGATATGATTCTCTTCCTGCTGACGGAAGTTGAGAACGGCAGCGCGAATTCCCATATCTGAGAAATAGTATTTGGTCTCACTACCAATATATTTCCTTCCCTTCACATCATAACGGAGTGCTTCTTCTATAAGAAAAGCGTCTCTCAAATAATCAATATATTGACTTACTGTCGCACGCTTGATTGAAAGACCTTGAGAAGAAAGAAAAGTATTGGTAATCCTAGAAACATTAGTTGGGGCGCCTGTAGCGGATGCTAGCACGCGCACCAACTCTCTCATACCTTCAGGATTTCGCAGATGATTACGCTCTATCACATCTCGTAAGTAAGTGGTTTCGTATAAACCTCGCAAATAATCTACTTTTTTCGTCTCTGTCTCTAACAAAGCAACCTGTGGCAACCCTCCAAATGTATAATAGTCCTTCCATACATTGTGGATATCGCCACCTACTCCATTGAAGTATTCAGCAAAAGTCAACGGCCAAATACGAATCTCATCACCTCTACCACGAAACTCGGTCACTACATCACTTGATAAGAAACGAGAGTTCGATCCTGACACATATACATCCACATCCCGTATGTGAGTCAAACTAAGAATAACTTCCACAAAATCATCAACAAGTTGTACCTCATCAAGAATAATGTAGGTAATCTTACCATCTCTGCACAGTTTCAAATTTACATGGTCAAGCAAAGCTTCGGGTTTACGCAAATGCCTGTTGCTGAAATCATCCAACTGTATCTCTATGATATGATTCTCATCCACATCATGCGCCAATAACCAATCGTGCCAAATAGTAAAAAGTAGGAAAGACTTTCCACAACGTCGTACACCCGTTATTATCTTTACAAGACCATTATTGCGACCGGCAATAAGTTCATTCAGGTATTTTTCTCGTTCAAACTGCATATTTAGGGAACATTTTCTGATACTAGTATCACTTTTTGTACCGCAAAGGTACTACTTTTCAATGATATACACAAGAGCAAGATGTCTTTTTGTAACAAATCCAAAGTAAAAATAGCCAAATCTTGTAACAGATCCAAAGTAAAGAGGAACTAATTAGGGCGAAAATGTGTGTGTTACCACACATTTTCGCCCTAATCATTCATACTAGACTGCCTCAAGACTGCAGCCTGGTATGTCATTGCTTTATAAATCTTTCACCAAGCGTACCGCCTGCCCACAGTTACGACCGCTGTAGCCCTGCGGATTGAAGTGGCTGCCGCTGAAGATAAAGTTGTACGCATTGTACGTGCCGTTCGCCGTACTCGACCAGTAGTGGTAGCCGTTGGCCTGAGCAGTGCTCACGCTCGCCCCGTAACGACCACCTGCAGCAGGCAAGAATACAGCCCCCGCTTGCTCTAACTGCTGCCACTCGGTAAGGGTAAATGTGTTGTGTGAGAGATTATCACCATTTGAATTGTAGTAGTAATTGCCACTTTGGTCAGTAAGTCCCTTTGTAGTACTTGGGCTGAAAGTAATTCCTGTTGGACAAGTCCAATTATCAGGAAGTATAATCGTGCCATTTATTCCATTGACAGAACCAAGTCCAAAGAGCGTAGCAGCGTTGGTACGTGTAAAGAATAAGTAGTACCACTCATCTTTGCTCAATGTGCGCCACGTGTTGCCGTCGCCGATATTCTTACCCCAATCTACAAAGTCACCACTATAATCACTCGTATTACTAGAGGTACTGATACCCCATTGAGCAGTGGTATTGTCGGCACTCCAACCGAAGAGGTCTATCTTGTCTGCAAGTGCGCCATTGCTAACATTCGCTTCACCGATCATCTCGTACTGTTCATTGGCAAACTCCCATTTCTTGGTGGATTGGGTGTATTGCAGGTTACCCTTTGAGAAACAGACTTGTTTGTCTGCGGCAACACTGAAAGCACTAACCGTGGTGATAGTGATGGCATCGGGCTTGAGATAGAGTGTGTCGTGCTTTTCTATAGTTATCGTTTCATACACAGTCCGAACAATCGAGCGTGGTAGGATAAAATGCAACGTATCGCTCTCGGATACCCTATCAAGGAAGGTAAGGCTGTCTACGTTGACGATAGGCTGTGCATATTGCATACGACCGTTGTTCCAAACCATCTGATTGGTCTGTGAATATGACAGCAAACTGCATACGACTACTGCCAAAAGAGTAATGACTTTCTTCATTGTGATTGTTATTTAGGATTATCGGGGACAAAGATAGTGAACATCTTGCAATTATGCAAATCCACTCCACAAAACCTCCACACTCAACTAATTCATCACGTGCATAGCAGCTTTGGCGGCACGCTGTTGGGCTTCTTTCTTGGTGTGACCTGCGCCTTGCGCCACTACCTGCTCGTTTACCTTCACGCCATAGACGAAGTTGTGTTGGTCATTCTCGGCATCATACGACTCGTTCAACAAACAAAACGATACTTGCTGATGTTGATGCTGCCCCCACTCCAACAGTTTCGATTTGAAGTCGGTCTCCTGTTGTGGCATACATAGTCGCATAGCCGTCTTATCCAATAGATACCGCTCTATAAACGACTTCGCACGGTCAAACCCATCTACCATATAGATTGCCCCAACCAATGCCTCGAGCGAGTTGCCATACACATCCTCGGCGTTTTTGCCCAACGGCACCGACTTATCGAGATGCTGATGCAGTCCCAACTGCCAAGCCACCGTATTGAGTCGGTCACGACATACTAACCGTGCGCGAAAAGAGGTGAGTTGTCCCTCTGAGGACTGACGGAAATGTTGAAACAAGAAATCGCCCACTACTAACGATATAACAGCATCTCCAAGAAACTCCAATCGTTCATTACCCTTACCGTCGACCGACTTATGTCGCAAAGCAAGGATATAAGGTGCCATGCGTTTGGGCTTATAGCCTAAGATATTGAATAGAAACAGATAAGGCTCGGTGTCCTTTTTAACGCCGAACCTACTCTTTATGTTCCATATCAAACGAGGAAGGAGTGGCATCACATCCACTTCTTGAATACAACACAAGCATTGTGTCCGCCAAAACCGAAGGTATTGGACAAGGCATAACGGACAATACGCTCTTGCGGCTTATTGAAAGTGAAGTTCAAAGCAGGGTCGAGTTGCTCATCTACATCATCGTCACTATGATTGATAGTAGGTGGCACTATATCGTTCTGCACGGCAAGGATAGTGGCACAAGCCTCAATAGCCCCTGCAGCACCCAGTGCATGACCTGTCATGGACTTGGTAGAACTGATATTTAGTTGGTGAGCATGTTCACCAAAGAGTGTACTGATAGCATGAGCCTCAGCCACATCACCTAACGGTGTGGATGTACCATGCGCATTGATATAATCGATATCGGTGGGTTCTGCACCTGCATCTTCGATGGCTAAGCGCATCACCTCCATAGCCCCTATTCCTTGCGGGTCAGGTGCCGTCAAGTGATAGGCATCCGCCGTCATAGCCTCTCCCACCATCTCGGCATAGATATGTGCGCCACGAGCCACTGCGTGCTCATACTCTTCGAGTACGATGCAAGCCGCCCCCTCTGCTAATACGAATCCGTCACGGGAAGCAGAGAAAGGACGTGAAGCGGTAGTAGGACTATCATTACGCGTAGAGAGTGCGTGCATCGAGTTGAAACCACCTATACCACTGGGTTCAACACTTGCCTCACTACCACCGGTCAAGATAATGTTGGCTTTACCTAACCGCAACTGATTGAAGGCTTCACACAATGCGTGATTCGATGAAGCACAAGCCGATAAGGTAGTGAAGTTCACACCACGCAGGCCATACTTCAATGAGATCTGTCCGGCAGCAATGTTACTTATCACCTTAGGGATAAAGAACGGATTATAGCGAGGTGTACCATCGCCTGTAGCAAAAGAGGAAATCTCTTCTTCGAGAGTATGCAGACCACCCATACCACTACCCCACACTACGCCTATTCGGTCTTTGTCCTCATGTTCGAGGTCAAGATGTGCATCGGTAAGGGCTTGCCCTGCCACATAGAGGGCATACTGGGCAAAGAGGTCCATCTTATGTGCCTCTTTACGGTCTAAAAAAGAAGAAGCATCAAAGTTCTTCACTTCGCAAGCGAACTGCGTGCGGAACTTTGATGCATCGAAATGTGTAATAGGACCTGCACCACTCTCCCCGTGGAGCATTGCGTTCCACATAGAGTGTACATCATTTCCGATAGGAGTGATTGCGCCTAATCCTGTTACTACAACTCTCTTCAAATTCATTTGGCTAATTAGAGGGCAGCCTGAGCCTTCTCGATGTAAGCGATAACATCACCTACAGTAGCGATATGCTCTGCGTCTTCTTCAGGGATTTGTAGACCAAACTCTTTCTCAAACTCCATAATCAACTCAACAGTGTCCAACGAATCAGCACCGAGGTCGCTTGAGAGGTTAGCCTCTGGTGTTACAGTTGATTCTGCTACACCTAACTTGTCTACAATAATAGCCTTTACTTTGTTCTCAATTTCTGACATAATGCATTCTATTAAGTTAAACGTTCTCTTTTTTGTCAAGTAAAGTACCCCCAAAAGAGACCACTCTACTATTCAGCAAAAAGCGGTGCAAAGTAACAACATTTTGCTGACATACACAAGTAATTGACCAAAAACTTCACTTTCGCGCTACAATCTCCCTATCTATCAAGGGTAAGCGTTACGATCCCAAGGTATGCTCCCGACTTACCCATCTGTGTGAGAAGAACATCGTGTCCATCGAGGTCTTGTACATGGCGGTTGACCACCATCTTATGCGTATGCGCACCAATGATGACATCTATGTTACGACTGTTCTGCGCTAACCACATATCGCATATATAAGAGCAATCAACATCCGTACCTAAGTGCGAGAGACAGATAACCACATCACAATGTTTCTTGTTCCTTAGTAAATCAGCCGTCTCGTTAGCAATAGGCAAAGGGTCGATCCATTGTAGAGGAGCAAAGTTCTGTGAGGTTATCAATCCATCGGGTTGCACACCTAATCCGAATATACCTATCTTTACGCCCTTACGACGAAGGATGATATACGGTTTAACTAACTTCTCGAGCGGTGTACCTTTCACCACATAATTAGCACAGACAATAGGGAAGTTGGCTTCGGATAAGATAGCCGCAAGAGTATCGATGCCATTATCAAATTCATGGTTACCGAGCGTTGCCGCATCGTAGTGCATACGATTGAGTGCATCGACCTCTACATGTCCGTTAAAGAAATTGAAGTAAGGCGTACCTTGTGAGAAGTCACCTGCATCAAGCAAGAGTAACTCTGGGTCTTGTTGACGATACTGCTCAATCAGCCCCATGCGTCGTGCATATCCGCCAAGTCCTCCATTGCGTGAGCCTTGTGCTATAGGCTCTACTTGTGAGTGGGTGTCATTGGTATGGAGAATGAGTAGTTGTACGGGGGTATTGACCGTATTCACGGCTTTGTTATACCCTGCAAAAGCAATAGCGAATGCGAGCAGGACGATACAAGTAAGAATGATTGTTTTCTTGAGTGGAGTGTTCATATCGATAGGATTAGAGTAGTTGTCGGCATAGGTCGGCATCATCTATCAGACAGAGGATGCGCTTGCCTTCGGGCGTATAGGTATGATTAGGCAGCGAGAACAGTTTATCGAGCAACGCCTGCACCTCGGTGTCGGTTAGCACTTTGCCGCAGTTGGCTGCCATATCGTTAGCGAGAGAAGATGCAATAAGGCCCTCCCAGTGTTCTTGTACGGTAGCAGTATGACTACTAACACGCTGAATGATATTCACCAATGCCTTTGAGGCAAGAGAAGCATCGAGAGCAGCCGGAACCGCATTGATAGCGAACGAGTTGGGTGCAGCACGGTTAATATCAAAACCCACCGCATCGAGTTGGTCTTGTATCTCGAGTATAGTCTGCGTATCCTCTTGCGTAAAGTCGAGTATATCGGGGAATAGCACTTGCTGCTTTACTCCTTTCTTATTGTGTATCTGCTGCAGAACCGTTTGGTAGAAGATAGCCGTATAGGCTCTCTTCTTGTCGATGAGCAACAACCCATCTGCCATAGGGCAGAGGAGATAGTTCTCCTTATATTGGAAAGCCTGTTCAGGTTTCGCTATCTCCGTTGGGGCGGTCTCTTCGGGAGTCCATAGTTGTTCTTGTGGACGTGTAGGATAGAGTTGCTCCCAATGCTGCGGAGCCGTATGCGGTTGCTCTATATTTCCTTTTTGGAAAGGATTGTAAGTAGGATTGACATTGACCACAGGCTGCCGTACTTCCGTGTATGTACCTGCAGCAGGTATATCAATATCGCCTTCCCGATTGAAGTCGAGGGAGGGTACTAAGTTGAACTTCCCTAACGACTCTCGTACAGCGGCTTGCAGTATCTGCCAGATAGGTTGTTCATCGGCAAACTTAATCTCTGTCTTCGTAGGGTGGATATTGATATCTATCGAGTCGGGCTGTACTGCAAAGTAGATGAAGTACGATGGGTTATGGTCGGGTGGAAGCATACCTGAGTATGCGGACATCACAGCCTTATGGAAGTAAGGGTGCTTCATGTAACGTCCATTGACAAAGAAGTACTGTTGTGGGGTCTTAGAAGCATTCTCAGGTTTACCTATGAAACCGGCAATAGAGACCATCGGTGTCTCCGCTTTCAGGTCAACCAATTGACTGGCATACTTATGCTGCGACTTACCAAAGATAGCATCGATTCGCTGCTTGGTAGTAGCAATCGGCAGGTCGAACAGTATCTCATCATCGCTGACAAAGAGGAAGTGCACTTGCGGGTAGACTAAGGCAATCCGGTAGAAGTCGGTTATGAGGTTACGCAGTTCGGTAGCGTTGGTCTTAAGGAACCGGCGCCGTGCGGGTACATTAAAGAATAGGTTCTTCACCTTTAGGCTTGTGCCCTTGGCTCCCGAAGTGAAGTCTTGCCGTATGACATTAGAGCCTTCTATCTCAAGATAGGTAGCGGTTTCGTCCTCTTGTCGGCGGGTAAGCAGTTCTATCTGTGCCACAGCAGCAATAGAAGCGAGCGCCTCTCCTCGAAAACCCATGGTGTGTAGGTTAAAGAGGTCGGTTGCATCTTTTATCTTAGAGGTAGCATGCCGCTCAAAAGCCATACGAGCATCGGTAGCACTCATACCTTTGCCATCGTCGATGACCTGCAGAAGCGTTCGTCCAGCATCACGAATGATGATCTGGATATTCTGCGCACCGGCATCGAGAGAGTTCTCTACCAACTCTTTGAGACAAGAGGCGGGTCGTTGTATAACCTCCCCAGCGGCTATCTGGTTGGCTACATTATCTGGCAGAAGGTGAATGATATCCATGCGTTACGATATGTTATAGCGTGTTAAAGAGTAAACTTAGAGCAGATGACAAAGAAAAATATGAGTAGAGCCAGTAAGGCAATCCAGAAGGTGAGTCGTGATGTCCGTCTTAGTCGGTCGGGGGCAGCGCCACCTTGTGCATTGCGTGCTTCACGGAAAGAGCCTCGATGTAGGGTTGGTACATAGGGTTCTTTGTTGGATGAGTCGGAAGCGGTTGCAGGTTTCTCTTTATCACCCTCCGTTTTAGCGGTTTGCTCAGCGGCTTGCGATTGGTGCAAGGCTTCGAGTTTACGCTTGCGTTCTTCCTTGTCAGGGTCGTAGTAGATAGGGCGATAGTCCCACTCGCGGGGCTTATTGACTTTAGGGAATAAGATTGACATAGTAGTGCTATTTTATTGTGGGTGCAAAGATAGTAGTTATTTTACAATTTTACAATTATTTTGAGTGTTTAGAGTCGTTGAGAGTGGATAGTTGATAGTCGTGTTTAGTAAGGGTATTAAAAACAAGGCGGGACTCACGTCTCGCCTTGCCATTCAAAATCCAAAAATACGCAAAATGTTCTCCTTATTTGATGATAGCGAGGAAGTTCTCGTCATCAGCAAACTTAGCGAACTCTATATCGTTCTTAGCCTGTGCTTTGAGTGAAGCATCTTTCTCAACAGCCTGACGGAGGTTAGAGTAAACAGCATCACGGTCGTTGGTGCGAGCACCTACAACAGCAAGCAGGTAAGCAGTAGTTGCATTAGGTTTCTCTACATTAGCCAATGTCTGACGTGCAGCAGCATAGTCCTCGTTGAGGATCTGTTGTACAGCAGCGTTGTTGGTGTTAGCATTGCCATAAGCGGTCTTAGCCTTTGAGTAGTCACCCTTGATGGTATAGAGAGTACCCATAGCAGCATCGAGGTTACCCGAAGTACCAGCAGCCTTACCAAAGTACTCCTCTGCCTTAGCGAGGTCGTTGTCAGCCAAAGCAGCGATACCAGCATTGTAGTTAACATCAGCATTGTTAGGTTCAATCTCGAGAGCCTTAGCGTAGTTACGACGAGCGTCAGCTACATTGCCTTGAGCGAACTGAACAAGACCGAGGTTGTTGTATGCACGATAGTCATTAGGATAGAGCTCTATAGCTTTCTTATAGATAGCAGCCTTCTCATCGTTATCGTTGGTGAGGGTAGCCGAATAGAGGAGTTCTTCTACAGAGAGTTTAGCAGGCTCTGAAGCAGCAAGTTTCTTAATCTCTTCATCCGACTTACCAATGATATCGGTAGTCAAGATTAAACGTGAACGACGGAGAGCAGGAAGGATTTCATCTGCGATGTTCTTGTAAACAGCAGAGAGGTTCTTGATTTGCGCCTCACGCTCTTCTGGGTCGCTGTACATAGAGAGTACGCGGAGAACCAACTCTTTGTCTTGGATGTTGGAGTTCTCCATAAGTTTCTGGAAGCCTTCCCAGTCCTCAGCAGTTACTTTGCTATCGATGTTAGCAGAGATTTTGTCTTTCTTGAGTTGCTTGTTCAAGAATTTCTGAGCAACTTGTTGACGTTTGTTAGCAAGGTTCTCGTTAAGGCTTGTAGCACCATCCGGTGAAGCATAACCCGAGATTTCAATCTTGTTGATTTCCTTGTTCTCAGCATCGTTAGCGTCTTTCACAGCTTTCTGGAAGTTGGTAACGCTCTCCGACTTAGTCTCTGAGTCACGGAGGTTAGCCTGTTGGATAAGGAACTTGATGTCAGCCTCTTGCATCTCTTGAATTACGCGTTGGAACTTATCAGGTGTTACGCGTGGTTGATTGTCAGATGCTTTAGCTAATTGGGAAGTAGCCATGATACCTTCAGCAACCTTTACGTCAGGGATTTCGATGGTCTTCTTACCTACTTTAGCTTCGAAACGGAGGTAGAGAGCCGACTTAGCCATTGCAGGTTTGTAAGCGCAGCTGAAAGATTGTGAATAGGTACCACCTTTCTTGTAAGAAACGACTGTACCGTTCTCTTTAGCCTTCTCACCTACATAGATAGTAGGTTCACCAACTACTTCTTCGGAGTTGAACTTGAGTACAGGAGTGACAGTAAGGACACCTTTCTTAGCGAACTTCTTCACTGGGAAAGTACCTGTGATGTCTGCATTAACTTGACCACCAACTACAGTAAGTGGTGAAGGATTAACACTGATTTCCTCAGGTTTTGGTAACGTTTTGTTACACGATGTCAGTGCTAGCAATGCGATGACTGACAGAATAGATAAACTTTTTTTCATACGTATGTTAATTACACGGTTATATGCTCTTGATTGGGTGTTATGACACACTCCAATCCTAATTATACTTACACGGCGCAAAGGTAGTGATTATTTTGCAATGCGCAAAGGGAAAGGATTATTTTTCGTGTGTTAGACGCATAAATCGTCAATTATTTGCCTTTTGGAGGTTTGGAAAGTGTCTTTTAGACAGCATCCTACTCTTTTTTATTCTGTTCTTGGAGGTATTGTATAACGACATGTAGTGCTCGGTCACCTATTACCTCATATCTTTTTCGTCCCATACCACTGACTTGGAGCATCTCTTTCTTGGAGGTAGGTAGTGCGTTGCTAATGGCAACCATGGTCTTGTTGGAGGCGATGACATAGATAGCATCCAGTTTATTCTTCTCTTCGGCAATCTCGCGACGCAGGGCGTAGAGCCGTTTGAGTAGCAACGGGTGCTGTGACTCATTGCTGACATCGGTCTTTTGTTCGGCACGGGCAGTGATAGAAGGAGCGGGCACTTTGAAGGCTTGTCGGATAATGAAATACCTTTGTGCAGTTGGTTCTTTGGCAATCTCTCCCATGATGTAGGGCTGACGAAGGACATCGGCATATAGTTCGTTGATTATCTCTTCGAATTCCTTTATCATTGCCTTATCGTCGGCATAGACGGGAGACGCTTTGAGGGTCTTTTGCAGTTCCTGCAGTTTGGGTATGAAGTAGCCATTGGCAGCGGAGAGTCGTTCTTTGAGTCGAGACAGGGAATCAGTGTTGGGCGTAAAAATGATCTGTCGCAGTTGCTGTTGAAAGGTGAGTGCGATGCGTTGCCAATTGTCGAGGTCTGTCTGAATAGGTATAAGGAAAGCGTCGGCTGTTACTTGATTGAAGGAAGTGGAGGAGTGGACTAACCGTTGTAGGGACTGCGTTCGAGAGGCAGGGAGGCGGAAGTCGTAGATATTACTTAGGAGTTGGCAAAGGAACTCACGCTGTGAAGCATCGAGTCCAGTCTCTACCTGCTCGAGTGAAGGTTGGGCATTGGTGAACTGCTGCACCTCTCGGGCATTGGTAAGAGCACTCGCTGGGATAGGCGAGAGGAGGACAAGCCCTTCCAACGTACGGCATCGGGAGAGGGCTACATAGACCTGCCCAGCGGCAAAGGAATCGCCTGCATCGATGACGACATGGTCAAAGGTCAGTCCTTGCGCCTTATGAATAGTGCCAGCCCATGCGAGTCGGAGAGGAACTTGCGTGAATGCGCCATCGACTTCTGCCATGACTTCATCGCTATTGGGAAGGGCGGTGTAACGTATGTGCTCCCAAGTCTCGGTGTGGACCATTATCTGCTCTTTTCGTCCTTGAAGGTCTTCCGACTCCACGACAATCCTGTCCTTCGATAGTTGGGTGACGATACCAAGTTTGCCGTTATAGTAGCGTTTCTCAACGGAGGAGTCGGTTTTCATGAACATGACTCGTGCACCTTTCTTAAGGACGAGTTTGGGTTCAATAGGATACTGCGTCTCTGGGAAGTTGCCTTCGATGGTTGCCTTAAAAGTAAAAGGTTTCTCATCGAGTGCATCAAGTTCACGCGAGTTAATGGTATCGACCTTGCGGTTGTGGGTTGAGAGTATGATATGAAAGGGCTCGTCGGGCGACTGTTTCCAATCGGGGTGGTAACGGCTATTGAGGATGGCTAACGATGTGGGCGTCAAGCAGTTATTGCGGACTTCATTGAGCAAATTGATGAATACGGGATTGTCTTGACGATAGATATGATCGAGTTCGATATAGACGGGTGCAAGTTGTTGGAAGACCTGCGCTTGAAAGAAGTAAGGTCCTGAGTAATATGGTCTTAGGAGGTCCCATTCATGTTCTCTGGCTACGGGAGAGAGTTGGTAGAGGTCGCCGATGAATAAGACCTGTACGCCTCCGAATGGGAGTGAGGGTCGGTGCTTGAATCGGCGTAGTACAGCATCGATAGCGTCAAGGAGGTCGGCTCGCACCATACTGACTTCGTCGATGATAAGGAGTTCGAGGTTGAGGAGTAGGCGCTGTTTTTCGTATCGCATCTGCATCTCGGCGAAGAGTTTCTTGCGTTCCTCAGGGGTGGGAATGAAGAGCTGTGGAGGGAGTTGAAAGAGGGAGTGGATGGTGACGCCTTCGGCATTGATAGCGGCTACGCCTGTGGGTGCTACAACTGCCATCTGCTTGGGGCATTCCCTCTGCAAACGGCGCAAGAGCGTGGTCTTTCCGGTGCCTGCTTTTCCAGTAAGGAAGATGCAACGACCGGTCTGCATCACATATTCGTATACTAATTCGTAAGGTGTCATAGTCGGGGGGCAAAGGTAGAGAATGTTTTTTAATCTTGCAAGGGGCGGATGTTAGCATTTAGAGTTGAAGGTTGAGTGCTGTTGAGAGATGGTGGTTGGTAGAGGAGTGTCATTTTGTTAATATGTTTTAAGTTTGACAATATTGGCTTTTAGATTTGATTTTGGTGAATTTTTGGGGGTTTGAAGATTTTTGGATTATATTGCGGTGGCTCATTTGAGATTCGGGAGTTCGAGGTTCTTGGTTTGGTTTTGGATTGAGGAGGGTCGGATTTTGGGAGTCCGAAAGCAGGGAGAAAGTAGCATAAGGTAAGCTGTATCTACCGTGTATCTACCGTAAATCTACCGTGTTTGTTTCGTCATATGCCGCAGATGGGCTCGGGATGGGTTCGAGATTTTGGGCTGATTTTTGGGGGATTGATTGGAGATTGTTTCGAGATTTTTGGGAGCTTGTGGGGTGATCCTTCGGTGATCTTAGGTACTGAGCAGCGACTGATCTACTACTGATCAGCGACTGATATGCGACTGAGTAGGCATTAATATACGAGTTCATTAGTTAATATTTTTTAAGTGCACAAGAAAAAGGGGCGGTGAAGAATGGTGGAAAGTTCGGGAAGGGGTTGAGAAATAGAGGGGAGAAAATGGGAGAAATTGGAATATTGTTGCGGAATTGGAAAATAATGCGTACCTTTGCGATTGGAAAAATAGGCGATTTATGCGCGAATTAAGTACAATACAAGAACGATTTAAGATCAATTTAAGAACGATTTAAGAACGATTTAAGAACGATTAAAGTGTTTGGAAATATGGAGGAATTAGTGAGATATATAGAGTTGATGCTGGTGGAGCATGGGTGCGTGGTGGTGCCGGAGTTCGGTGCGTTTGTGCATCAACAGGAAGGTGCGCACGTGGAGAATGGGACTTTGTATGCACCTCATACCGTGGTGGGTTTTAACAGGGATCTTGTGCACAGCGACGGACTATTGGAACAGATGTATGTTCGTCAGCATAAGACTGATTATCAGTCGGCTAAGCGGATGTTGCATGAGGCGGTGAAGGCGTTGCAAGAGACGCTGAAGAGCGAGGAAACAGTGCGACTGGGGCGCATCGGAACGATGAGTGAAGTGGGAGGGCGGTACGTGTTTATGCCGTCGAGTTGTGCTTTTCTGCCGCAGAACCTTGGTAGTCAGTCGTTTGCATTGCGCAAGCAGGTTTCGAACAGTGTGACTATTCATATCCGAAAAGACTATCTTCGATATGCTGCAGCGTGCGTGATTGGACTGGCATTGCTCGCCGTTTCGCCGCGTGTGAATAACGACAATTATGCCGATTATGCGAGTCTGCGTCCGATAGATTATGCGGCAATCATCGAACAAAATCACCCAACGGAAGTTGTTGAGGTAGAAGAGATTACGGTAGAGCGAGGACATTTCCACATCGTTGTGGCATCGTTGGATGAAGAGGCAGCAGAGAGAGAGTGCCGCAAGTTGGCGGAAGAGGGCTATACGGATGCGATGGTAGTGCCTTATAAACGGGGTCTGAACCGAGTTGTGATGGCGTCTTATCAGAGTAAGCGTGAGGCGTTGAAAGCGATGGAGGAGGTGCGGAGTACAACGGGGTATAAGCGGGCGTGGGTTTATTGTGAGTGATAGGCTATGAAAAGGCTGATTATCTTTGACTTAGACGGCACATTACTGAACACGATAGATGACTTGGGGGCGGCTTGCAACGAGGCGTTGGGTGCGTTTGGATACCCAAAACACGAGGCGGAAGAGTACCCGAAGTTGGTGGGTAATGGCGTTAATAAGTTGATAGAGAGAGCGTTGCCTAAGGGAGAGAAATCGGAGGAGAACATACTTCGGCTGCGGAAGGTTTTTATTCCGTACTACGATGCGCATAACTGCGTGCATACGAGGTCGTACGAGGGGATGGAGACGGTGGTTCAGACGGCTCGGGAACGAGGTTACAGACTTGCGGTGGCGTCGAATAAGTATGACGAAGCGGCTAAGGCGTTGACGAGACATTATTTCGGAAAGGCGTTTGATGTGGTGTTTGGTGAGCGGGAAGGCGTGCCGAGGAAGCCGGAGCCACAGGTCGTGTTTGATATCATGCAGGCGCTTGATATTCAGCGAGATGAAGTGTTGTATGTAGGTGATTCGGGGGTTGATATGCAGACGGCGGCTAATGCGGGTGTCGATGCAGTTGGGTGCAGTTGGGGATTCTGTGAGCGGAAGGTATTGGAAGAGGCACATCCGAAGTATTTGATTGACAGTCCATTGGAGTTATTGGATATCCTTTAAGGCTGTTCGAAAAATTCCACATTTTACTATATTATTACCAAATTAGTCTTTGAATTATTCATTTGAATTATGAAAAAACGAGTATATTTTTGGGGCATTGCAGTGATGGCTTTAGGGCTTTTGGCGGTTGGTGTTTCGAGTTGCGCGGAGAGCGATGCCGAGAAGGCTCAAAAGCGGTTGGCACAAGCTGAGGAGTATGCGCAGAAGGGGGCTTTTAGCAGTGCGCGGCAGGAGATTGACAGTATTCATGCATTGTACCCGAAGGTGGTGGACGTGCGTCGAGAGGCGAAGCATTTGGCTGACAGCATGTCGTACGTTGAAGCCGTCAGAACATACAGATACTCAGACAGTTTGCGCAGTGTCTTATTGCCACAGGCGGACGAATTGCTGAAGAAGTTTCGCTACGAGAAACAGGAGGCATACGAGGACCACGGGAAGTATGTGCATCGGTTGCTGCAGACGGGTGGCGGGAACGTATCTCGCTGTTACTTACAGTGTTACATCGGTGACGACAGGACTACCACATTGAAGAGTTATTACTATGGGGTGCGGAAGGTCAATCAGTCGGGTGTAACGTTAAGTTCTGAGGGTGAGAGTGTTAGCAAGACGGGAAAGGATTATGCCTTTGAGAGCGAGGGTTGGCATGAGATATTGAGTATGGGAGAGGAGGAGTCGTTGGCACTGCTGCAGTTTGTGTCGATGCACAAGGAGGACAGGGTGCAGGTGAAGTTGGACGGGGAACGGGCATATACCTATTATCTGCAAGAGAATGAGCGAGTTGCGTTGGACGAGACGTATCAGTTGGGGGCATTGATGCACGATATTAAGCAGTTGGAGGATGCGATGCGGGTGGCGGATAGGACGAGGTGTAAGTGGGAAGGGAGGAATAATTAACAATTAACAATTAACAATTAACATTGGTTAGTTGGAACAAACATTATCAAATATTAACCAAATATTCTGAGTTACCGTTGGAGATGTCCAAATAGAATGCGGGGAAATATACTCCGTTAAAGGGCATTAAAGGATCATTAAAAAGATTGAATTGACAATTGACAATATGGGGATTGCAAAGAATAGTCAAACGGGTCTGACGACCCGAACGACACGGGGCGTGTCGTCTCCACAATCGTGATTGTCACAATCGTGGCGGTCTTTTCCGCGGGCGAGGCGCCCGCGTCCCCAACTTAGTATGGTCAAACGGGTCTGACGACCCGAACGACACGAGGGCTCGACACGGTATTCTTGTTCAGTCCACTGGACTTCACTCGCTCAGGCAGTCAGTGCTTCGCACCTGCCTTCGCTTCAAGTCTCCACAATTACAGCATGGTCAAACGGGTCTGACGACCCGAACGACACGGGACGTGTCGTCTCCACAATCGTGATTGTCACAATCGTGGCGGTCTTTTCCGCGGGCGAGGCGCCCGCGTCCCCAACTTAGTATGGTCAAACGGGTCTGATGACCCGAACGACACGAGGGCGTGTCGTCTCCACAATTGTCCATAATCGTCCATAATCGGTCATAACCATAATCTGTCATAACCGTCCATAACCGTCCTTTATTGTTGTCCACAATCGTTCATAACCGTTCATAATCGGTCATAAATGTCCGAAATCGTAGGATATGGAATGTTGGTGAGTGGAAAATAATTGGAAAAGGGTTGGAAATTGATAAATTGTTAGTACCTTTGCAAACTGTATAGTGGTGTATGCGGGAAAGACAAATAGTTGAAGCGTAATACACGAATAATAACCTTAACGGCTGGCGGGGAAAGTCCTTATGGATTAGGGTCTTAAGATTAGGAACTTACTTTATGGATTAGGGACCTTGGATTGGGAACTTATTCTTGTGGATAGGAACTTTAGATTAAGAACTTACTCTTATGGATTAGGAACATGCTGGTTATAAAAAACAAAAATAACATGAAAGAGTTAGATGATTTCATTGCAGGAAAGCTGCTCAAGTTGAAGGCGATTAAGTTGCAGCCTCAGAACCCGTTTATCTGGGCGACCGGTTGGCATTCACCGATATATTGCGACAACCGTAAGATACTGTCGTATCCGCAAGTAAGGAACGTGGTGAAGATAGAGATGGCTCGTGTGGTGGCAGAGCGTTACCCTGAGGCGGAGGTGATAGCGAGTGTGGCAACAAATGCGATAGCGATAGGTGTGTTGGTGGCTGAAGAGTTAGGTTTGCCGTTTGTGTATGTGCATCCGACGCCAAAGGACCACGGTTTTGAGAACATGATTGAAGGTGACCTTCGTCCACGACAGAACGTAGTGGTGATAGAGGACCAAGTGAGCGTGGGCATCAACAGTATGAAGGTGGTGGAAGCGATACGCAAAGACGGTTGCAAGGTGCTCGGACTGGTGACGATATTCAATTATGAGTTGCAAGACACGCTTCAACGATTCAAGAAGGGGAAAGTGGAGTTGCTGTCACTGTCGACGTTCTCGGCTGTGCTGAAACATGCGTTGGATACGGAGTTTATCACGGAGGAAGAGGCGGAGACGTTGAAGGCTTGGCAGCGGAGTCCGGCTGAGTGGAAGATATGAGAATTAACAATTAACAGTTGATGGTTGGTTGGAACAAATATTGCCAAATACTAGCCAAATATTCCAAGCGACTGATGGAAAGGCCCAAAAAGGCTGCGCAAAAGAATACGTAGTCAAAGAATACATGGTCGAAAAAGGATAAGAAACTTGGAGTGAAAAAGGATAAAAAATATCTCCATTAAAGTTCGTTAAAGGACCATTAAAAACATTGAATTGGACAATTGATAATTTGGGGACTGCTATGAATAGCAAAACGGGTCTGGCGACCCGAACGACACGAGGGCGTGTCGTCTCCACAATACGTGGTCAAAAAGGATAAAAAAACTTGGAGTAAAAAAATAAAAAAAAATACTCCATTAAAGTTCGTTAGAGGACCATTGAAAAATATCGAATTTGACAATTGACAATTTGGGGATTGCTAAGAATGGCACAACGGGTCTGGCGACCCGAACGACACGAGGGCGTGTCGTCTCCACAATACGTGGTCAAAAAAGGATAAAAAAATTGAAGCAAAAAAAAATAAAAAAAATACTCCATTAAAGTTCGTTAAAGGACCGTTAAAAACATTGAATTGGACAATTGATAATTCGACAATTGACAATTGGGGAATTGCAGGATATTGCAACAGCAAAATAATTAGATTATGGCAGAGAGTAAATATGAGAGTAGCGTGAAGTCGGTGGCTACGAGTGCGCACGATATCTATCGGGTATTGGGCAATATGGAGAATATCGCCTTGTTTCAGGACCTTATCCCAAAGGACAAAGTGCAAGAATTGACTTACGATAAGGAGTCGGTGCACCTCAAGGTAGACGGTCTTGGGCAAAAGATATGCATTCGGATAGTGGACCGTGAGGAAGATAAGACGTTGAAGTATGGCGTTGATAATCTGCCTATCAGTGCGAATTTTTGGATACAGATGAAGGAGGTTGCGCCTTCGGATACTCGTATTAAATTGACCATCAAGGCGGAGTTGCCGATGATGATAAAGATGATGCTTGGCAATAAACTGCAAGACGGTTTAGAGCAGGCAGCGACGATGCTTGCGCAGGTGCCTTATAACGAGATTTGATATGAAAAGAATGCATGTACATAGAGAAGGTAGGAACATCATTTTAGGATTGGTGTTGCTTATCTTTATCATCAACGTCCCGATGTTCTTGCATACTCCCCATTGGGCATTCGCCATTACACTTGTACTGTCGGCTGCGTTGTTGGTGTTTGTGACTTATTTCTTTCGCAACCCTGTGCGGGTGTTGGAGGTAGATGATCCAAGTCTTGTGGTGGCGCCTGCAGACGGACGGATTGTGGTGATAGAAGAGGTTGACGAGACAGAGGTGCTGCACCGTAAGTGTTTGCAGGTGAGCATCTTCATGTCGCCGTTCAATGTGCATGCCAATTGGTATCCTGTAGAGGGTCAGGTGTTGCTTTCGGCGCATCAGAGCGGTCGGCACAAGGGTGCATGGTTGCCTAAGTCGAGTACAGAGAACGAGCGTTCAGCGGTACTGATAGAGACGAAGGACGGTCAGCAGATATTGGTTCGGCAAGTGGCGGGTGCATTGGCACGACGGATTGTTACGTATGCGAAGGCGGGTAAACAGTCGCATCGCAATGAGCACTTGGGATTCATAAAGTTTGGTTCAAGAGTGGATATGTATCTGCCTGTGGGTACAGATGTGTTCGTGGATTTTGGAGATTTAGTGCGGGGAAATGAGACGGTTATTGCTCGATTGCCCGAGTCTGAAAAAGGGGAAAAAGACGAAGAGATGTAAACGGGCGCCTGCGGTGTATTGACATGAATTGGTCATAAAATACGTGGGCTATGAATACGTGGTCAAAGAATACGTGGTCAAAAAAGGATAAAAAATTTAGGGCAAAAAAATTAAAAAAAAGACTACGGACCGCTACGCTAAAGGACACAAGATGCGCTGATGGGAATGAGGAATAGAGGATAAATAAGAAATAACTAAAAAGAAATACTATGGATAAGTTTGAAGAACTGTTTGCACAGTATGCTTGGTCGTTGAGTGATGAGCAAGTAAAGGCGGACACAGCGGCTATATTGAATGAGCATTTCGCTGAGAATAACAATGTAGAAGTATGGAAACAATGTCTGCATCAGATAGACCTGACGACGCTGAACGGCGATGACACGACTGCCAAGGTTGCGGGTATGGCTCAGCGCGTGAATGAGTTCAGTAAGCATTACCCCGATATCCCAAATGTGGCAGCGATGTGCGTATATCCTGCCTTGATAGAGACGGCAAAAGAGACCTTGACAGAGTCGATAGGTATAGCCGCTGTGGCTGCAGGATTTCCTGCATCGCAGACATTCTTGGAAGTGAAGGTAGCCGAGGCAGCGATGGCTGTTGCCGCAGGTGCGACGGAGATTGATATTGTTATCTCTATTGGTAAGTTCTTGGAAGGACGTTATCAAGAGGTTTATGACGAGATAAGTGAGATTAAGTCGGCTATACGTGGTGCGCACTTGAAGGTTATCCTTGAGACGGGTGCGTTGAAGACGGCGCAGAACATCTACAGAGCATCTATTCTTGCGATGGCAGCGGGGGCTGATTTCATCAAGACTTCGACGGGTAAGATTGCGGTAAATGCAACACCTGAAGCGACTTATGTGATGTGTCATGCGATAAAAGCTTGGCAAGAGAAGACGGGCGAGAAGGTATGCTACAAGCCTGCAGGTGGGGTGAGTACGACAGAAGAGGCCGTGCAGCACTATACCCTTGTAAAAGAGATACTTGGCAAGGATTGGTTGAACAACGAGAGTTTCCGTTTTGGTGCGAGTCGTTTGGCGAATAACCTATTGAGTTCGATAGTTGGAACAGAAACGAAATACTTCTAATCGAGATATGTTTAGGATAGTAGAAAAAAGATTTTTCTCGGACAATGTAGCGGGGCTTACAATAGAGGCTCCGCTCATTGCACGTAGCAGGAAAGCGGGTCACTTTGTGATAGTAAGAGTAGACGAGCATTCGGAGCGTATGCCGTTGACGATAGCCGATGCGGATGAGGAGAAAGGTACCATCACGTTGGTAGTACAACGGATTGGTGTATCATCGGCGAAGTTATGTGCATTGAATGTAGACGATGAGTTGGCAGACTTAGTAGGTCCGTTGGGTCGTGCTACGCATATTGAGAAGTTTGGTACGGTGGTATGTGCTTGCGGAGGTGTAGGTGCAGCACCTACCTTGCCTATTGTGGAAGCGTTGAAGGGGGCAGGTAACCGTGTTATCGTGGTATTGGCGGCTCGTACGGCGAGTCTCATCTTGCTGAAGGACGAGTTGAGTCGTTATGCGGATGAGGTGATAGTGATGACGGATGATGGTACGATGGGTCAAAAGGGATTGGTTACGCAGGGCATTGAGCAAGTGATAGAGCGAGAACATGTGGACAAGTGTATTGCTATTGGTCCTGCTATCATGATGAAGTTTGTGGCATTGACGACGAAGAAATATGACATCCCGACGGATGCGAGTCTGAATACCATCATGGTAGACGGCACGGGTATGTGCGGTGCTTGCCGTGTGACGGTAGGCGGTAAGACTCGTTTTGTATGCGTGGATGGTCCTGAGTTTGATGCGCATCAGGTAGATTTTGATGAGATGTTGTCGCGTCTGCGTTCGTACAAAGAGGAAGAGGCGGCTGCTTATCAGAATTATTTGGACGGTAAGACAGCGAAGGACACACATTGCGCACAGGCTGCGAAGATTGAATCTTTGGAGGATGTGGACGTGAAACCTTTTGTCGGTACTGCTAAAGACAGGGTGGCTATACCTCGTGTTACGATGAACGAATTGGCGCCTGAGGTGCGTGTTAAGTCTCTGCATGAAGAGGTCAATCAGGGTCTGAGTTTGGAGCAAGCCGTAACGGAGGCACATCGTTGTTTGAGTTGTAAGAATCCTACTTGCGTGCAGGGTTGCCCTGTTAACATCAATATCCCTGCGTTTATCAAGCAGTTGGAGGGTGGTCATATTGCTGAGGCTGCCAAGGTAATAAAAGAGAGTTCGACGCTGCCTGCAGTGTGCGGTCGTGTTTGTCCTCAGGAGAAGCAATGTGAGGCACAATGTATTCACCTCAAAATGGGTCATCAGGCAGTGGCTATTGGTTATCTTGAGCGTTTTGTGGCGGACCATGCTGCCAAGACGGAGGTAAGCAATATCAAGAAGAACGGTAGAAAGATTGCCGTTGTAGGTTCGGGTCCTGCAGGTTTGGCTTTTGCAGGCGACATGGCGAAGTACGGTTTTGACGTGACGGTCTTCGAGGCGCTGCACGAGATTGGCGGTGTTTTGAAGTACGGTATCCCTGAGTTCCGTTTGCCTAATCGCATTGTAGACAATGAAATAGACGGTCTTCGTGCGTTGGGTGTGCGGTTCTGCACAGATACTATCATCGGCAAGACCATCAGCATGGAGCAACTGCAAGAAGAGGGTTATGAGGCTGTGTTCGTTGGTTCGGGTGCAGGTCTGCCTCGTTTCATGGGCATCAAGGGCGAGAACCTGAACGGTGTGCTGTCGTGCAATGAGTATCTGACTCGTGTTAACCTGATGGATGCAAGCAATACCGCTACGGATACGCCGCTGCTTTATGGTAAGAACGTGATGGTAGTGGGTGGTGGTAACACGGCTATGGATGCTGTTCGTACCGCTAAGCGATTGGGGGCTGAGCATGCGATGATTGTCTATCGTCGTTCAGAAGAGGAGATGCCTGCTCGTATTGAGGAGGTTCGTCATGCGAAGGAGGAAGGTATTGAGTTCATGACGCTGCATAATCCGATAGAGTATCATGCCGACGAGAAGGGTCGCGTGAATGAGGCCGTGCTGCAAGTGATGACATTGGGCGAGCAAGATGAGTCGGGTCGTAGGACTCCGGTGGCAGTAGAAGGTAAGACGTTGACTATGCCGGTTGACTTGGTTATTGTCAGTGTAGGCGTTAGTCCTAACCCATTGATACCGAGCAGCGTAGCGGGATTGGAGATTGGTAAGAAAGGTACAATTGTGGTGAACGATGCGATGCAGTCGTCGATACCTACCCTATTTGCTGGCGGCGATATTGTGAGAGGCGGGGCTACGGTTATCTTAGCGATGTCAGACGGACGGAAAGCGGCGAAGGCGATGATGGAGGCAATTAAGAATTAAAGGGATGTTCTAAAAATTCCACGTTTCGTTATTTTGTTACTACTTGGGATGTTTCTCCACTTTTTGAGCGCTTTGTGGTTTTTATTTGTATCTGCTTG
>CAVJQD010000024.1:0-24758 GCA_963651555.1 uncultured Clostridium sp.
CTTTTTTGATCATTTTTATATTTTTTTGACTGAATTATTTGACAATCACGCAATGCGTTATCTATTAGCATAATATGTATGAGATATTTTTAATGGTCATTTGATTAATTGTAATGGAGTATATTTTATTTTGAGGCTGAGTAAGTCTGTTACAAAACTTACAATGTGATTTCCTTTTCAATAAACATTTGTGCATATCAAGTATAAGCAGTATATTTGCAGCGAATTTGGAACAAAACTAAAACAAAACAAAATTGCCTATGATCAAATAATCGAACAGAAAAATTCGCACATAAGATAAACGTTAGCTTTATCTCACACATCCTATAAAATCGCCAATTTTTAAAGATGCAGTTATGATATGAAGTACAACGTTCACTCGTTTAGGGTGGACTTTGCTTTATAGTTCAACTGCACAGGTGTTTGGCGATACCTTTAGGATGTGGATTAAAAAGTTTAGTCCACTTTTTTATGTGCGTCTCAACCAGCAACGGACTACACCAATAATTATAAACACATTAAATTTTTTAAGTATGGAATCAAATGAGAATTCACAGAACGTTGAACAAACAGCAGCAATAAACAACGAAACACTAAAACAAAAGATATACTATTCCAATGGCTCTGTAATCATCGGGAGCAATTTCTGGACAATCAAGAGTGAGGGTACGTTTGATGCTGTCAATGTTGTTATCCCAAAGAACTCTGTTTCTTTTGCAGGGCAAGTTAGACACGTCGCAATAATATGGTTTATCCTTGCGGTGATTGCACTGATGTTAGGTTATACGGAAGCGTCTAAGAGTGGATGGGATAGAGATAAGATAAAAATGTATATCGAATTTTTAGCTGCAATTGTATTCTTTATCCTAGGGTGTGTCAAATCCTACAAAAAAGTAGTAGTCGAAACTCATTGTGGCGATGGCGGCTTCAAATTGCCATTATCATGGAGTGAAACAACGGATTGCTTAAACGCAATCAAAAAGTGCTTGAACGATAAGTAAAAAATAGGTCTAGACGTCATTTTGCAGGTTGATAACAACTCTCAGCCTGCAAAATGACATATAGACCAATTTGCAAAGGAACTCAAAAAACTTTCCTTTATTTCTCGCAATCGCAGCGGCAAGACAGCCTTTCGTTTTTTTCAGGATTTTTCGTCAGAGTAGTAATGTCCTTTTCTCGATTTTACTTGCAAGCAGTGCAAAGAAAAAAAAAAGCACGAATTGCGATCAGGAAAAATTCTCAATCTCGTTTCATTCGACTCACCCCCCACACGCCAACAGCAGTCACCACAAGACTCACAACCCCGACCCACAAAGTATCACCCGTACCAAAAGCATCGATTTCATCGGTAGAAACACCTCGCATATAGTAATAGTTATACGCCAATACCACTACAGCATTATTTACGAAATGCGCCAATATCGGCAGCCACAGACTACCATACCACACAAGCAGATAGCCAAAGAGCGCACCCAAGAGCATACGAGGCACAAAACCATAGAACTGAAAATGCATCGCAGAGAATAAGATTGCTGCCACCCACACCGATAGATGCACCGCCGTTTTCGACATTTTCTCCCTATCCATCGGTTGAAATAACCGTTGTATCACCCCTCGGAAACATATCTCTTCACCCACCGCCGGCAAGACCGCCATAACAAACACATTAATCAACAGCACCCACACCGTATCGGCTTTCACCAACCGTTCCGTCAGTACCGCTGCATTCTCCTCTTGCGCCTGCATCCATTGCTCTAATTCGCTCAAAAACGAAGGCAAAGTCAACTGTTGATTGCACCAACTCAGCAGATTGATTCCAGGCAACGCAATCAACATCAGCAAAACCACGCTACATGCAGGCAACCAAGAGACTTTCTTATCCAACTGCAAATAATGCAACGGCTGCTCATCCCATAGATAGGCACAAAGTAGACAAGGCACGATAAACAGCATCACCGTCTGCCACGCCTGCAAAGACTTTAACGATGCCGTATCTTGCTGCATACCCTGTATCGCATAGACGCTTAGCAACAAAAAAAGACATAACAACATCGTTGCCACCAATAACATCATCCTCCATATCGGATGCATCTTACTTCCTTTTCCTCGTAACATATTTTTTAGGACATTCCTCCCCCTACATTGGTTCTACTTCCGTATCAATCATCGCCTTCACCTCAGGCAAATCGGTCACACTCTGCACACACTGACGCAGCAAATCTTTTGCCCGTTGAAAAGAGGCTGTACTCTCTATCTTCAGCACAATGACCCGCTCATGTAGGCAATAAATTTTACTAATCAATGGCGTAATCACCATCGAGCATCTTCCACCAAACACCTGAGCCAACTGTCGCTGCAGCACTCGTGCAGACAACTCCACTTGCTCCAATTCACGATGCCGTATATGCACCTCCAACAATCGATTAAAAGGTGGATAATGGAACAATCGACGTTCCTCAATCTGCTCTTCATAAAACGCCTCATAATCGTGCGAAACCAAGTGTTGCAGCAACGGGTTATCCACCTGATAGGTCTGTATATACACCTCACCCATATCGCCATTGCGACCAGCACGACCACTCACTTGCTCCAATTGTTGGAAAGCATACTCGTATGCCCGAAACGAAGGCTGATTCATCAGGTTATCCGCATTCAGTATCGCCACCATACTCACATCAGGGAAATCCAACCCTTTGCTCACCATCTGCGTACCTATCAGTATATCAGCCTTATGCGCCGCAAACGTATCCAACAACTCGTGATACGCATTCTTCTTCCGGGTTGAATCCAAATCCATACGGATAACCTCCGCATTCGGGAACAAGGTCTTCGTCTCCTCTTCCAACTGCTCTGTGCCAAAACCTTTGGTCAACAACGGACTCGCGCCACAACTTGGGCAACTGTTGGGGATAGGAATCGAGTACCCGCAATAATGACAAACCAACTGCCTTTGCTGCTGATGCACCGTCAAGGTCACATCGCAATGCACACATTTCGCCACATAGCCACACTGTTTACACTCCGCCTGCGAAGCATAGCCACGTCTATTCTGAAACAAGATAACCTGCTTATGCTTACTCAGCTCTTTGCTAATCTGTTCCACTAACGAATACGAAAAATGACCTGTCATCTCCTTGCGCCGATATTGGTCCTTCAAATCCAACAAGTGTATCTTCGGCAAAGGCATATCTTGATACCGATGCGTCAATTGCACTAGCCCAATCTTTCCCGTTCGTGCGTTATAATAAGTTTCAATCGAAGGCGTAGCCGAACCAAGTAGCACCTTCGCATGATGCAGATGTGCCAAGTAATATGCCACCGTTCGTGCAAGATAACATGGTGCCGTATCTTGCTGCTTATACGAGGTATCATGCTCTTCATCTACCACCACCAATCCCAAGTCCTTAAACGGCAAGAACAAGGTGGAACGAACGCCCAACAGCACTTCTATATCACCCCTTTGAACACGCCGATACACCTCGCCTCGTTCTCGCTCCGTCATGCGAGAATGATATACCCCCAATCTATTACCAAACACTCGTTGCAGTCGCTCACTCAGTTGCGTCGTCAAGGCAATCTCGGGCACAAGGTAAAGCACCTGTTTTCCCGCCTGTAACATCTCCTCAATCAAGTGGATATACACCTCAGTCTTGCCACTTGAAGTCACCCCATGAAGCAGCACAATATCTTTTTGCTGCCACATCTCTTTTATCTGATGCAGCGCCTCAGTCTGATAAGCGTTAAGCGTTTTCGTCGTTTCCATCGACTGTTCTGCATCGTCCTCTCTGCCCACCTCACGCAGTTCCTTCACCACAATACCTCTGTCCACCAATATCTTCAAAGCCGATGCCGAATACGCTTCACACTGTTTCAATTGCTCTCCACTCACTTCCTCAAACTGCCCCAAATATTGCAATAAGTTACACTGTTTCTTCGCTTTTTTAAGCCCACCCATCATCTCCTGCAAAGCGGCTGCATCTCTGTAAACCAATGCCAACGAATAGTACATCTCCGTCTTAAGCACCGTGTGCTTCTGCACTTTCTCTTCTATCCGAACATAATCATCATCCAACAGTCGCCGAATAGCCTGCGCAACCGACTTAACGCCAACCGCCTTACTTATCTCACGCATATCGCGTAACCTGCCATCATGCAGCAACGCCAAGATGTTCTGCTGCGTCTGACTCAAGCCCTCCGTAGGTATCTCTTTGCCCGCATTGATTTGAACACGAGTCTCGCTCTCCAACTTAAACACCGCCGGCAAAGCCATCTTCATCACCTCACCTATCGTGCATAGGTAATACTCCGCCAACCAACGCCACAAGACCAATTGCTGCTCCGTCGCAATAGGTGTTTCATCCAACCAATCCACAATCTCCTTTACGTGCACACCGTTCACTTCGTCCTTTTCATCGGCTAAAAAAGAAGATAGCACGCCCGTATAAATCTTATTCCGCAAAGGCAATAAGGCACGCATACCCACCGCTGCCGATGACTCCATTTCATCGGGAATTTTGTAGGTATAGGTACCCTCTATCGCAAGTGGTAGAATAAAATTAGCAAGCATCGCAAAAAAAAATAATAAGAGTAAGGTCTTTTAAGTCCAATGTCCTTTAGTACGAAGTGCGGTCCGACATCGCCGCTGTCTGTCTCATTCCTCTGCTTTCAGGCGCTCATAGCAACTGCGGCATATAGGCTCATACTCCGTTGTCTCGCCCAACAAAATCTGCTTATTGCTATCCACCAATCGATGAGAGATATAAGCCAGATTACCACAACGCACACATATCGCATGCACCTTATACACATCCTCTGCTATCGCCATCAGTGCAGGCATCGAACCAAACGGGTGACCCAAGAAATCCATATCCAAACCCGCTATTATCACGCGAATACCCGAATTGGCCAACTGTATACATACATCCACTATCCCCTCGTCGAAGAACTGCGCCTCATCAATCCCCACTACATCTACCTCCGACGAAAGCAGTAAGATATTTCCCGATGAATCCACAGGCGTCGACGGAATAGTATTTCTGTCGTGTGACACTACATCCACATCCGAATAACGGACATCTATCGCAGGTTTGAAAATCTCCACGCGCTGCTTGGCAAACTGTGCGCGCTTCATCCTGCGTATCAACTCCTCTGTCTTACCCGAGAACATGCTTCCGCATATCACTTCAATACTACCCCTACGCTGTTTTGGGGACTGTTGGTCTCTTTCTGAAAACATAAAATATGAGTTAGTTTTATTATGAGTTAGTTATGAATAAATTATCTTGTCCTTATCCGACGAATAGTGTATATCTTGCACATTTAATTGCAGCGACACCATATCACGAAAAACATTCTTATCCACCGTGTAACACAAATCCATTCGTTCTCCTGCCAACAGCGGATTGGCATATTTCCCTTTCGTAAAAGCAATACCCGATATAGCATCTATCCCATTATCCGTCACATCCAACTTCAAATGCTCTGCAGACTTCCCAACGGCACGAGTGCCCTTATTATTACGAACCCCCTGCGTGACAAACACCGGATTCGGATTGCCTGGCCCAAAAGGCTCTAAGTGTTGTAACAAGTTATAGAACTGTGGTGTGATATCCCTTATCGCCAATTCACGCTCAACTAATATAGTTGGGTATTTCTGTTCAGGCAAGATATGTTCACGCACATAAGTATCAAAACGCTCTCGAAAAGCAGGATAGTTCTCTGCTTTCATCGACAATCCTGCAGCAAACTGATGACCACCAAAGTTCTCCAACAAGTCTTGACACGAACTTATCGCCGTATGTATATCAAACCCTGCCACCGAGCGAGCCGAACCCGATATGACGCCGTCAAACTCCGTCAACACTATCGTCGGACGGAAATAACTCTCAATCAACCGAGAAGCCACAATTCCCACAATTCCCTTGTGCCAGCCTTTTCCACATACCACATTGGTCGACCGCTTGGCATTATCCGTGTCTGCCTCAAGCATCTTCAACGCCTCAGCCGATATCTGCCTATCCAATTCCTGACGGTCACTATTATACTCGTTAATCGAATCACTTATTCTATTAGCCTGCTCCGCATCTTCCGCAATAAGCAGTTCTACCGCATCCCTTCCAGACTTCACACGACCACATGCATTCAGTCGAGGACCTACACGATAAACCAAATCCGAAATCATCACCTTTCCCACCTTCAAATCGGCCTTTTGCAACAGACTCGCCACACCCACCGATGGGGTGCTGTTTATCATTCGTAATCCGTGATAGGCCAAGATACGATTCTCTTCTACTATCGGCACCACATCCGATGCAATACTCATGGCCGTCAACTCCAACAATGGCATCAAGTTCTCCGTTCCAATACCCATCTTCTGCGAATAAGCCTGCATGAAACAGAAACCCACACCGCAACCCGATAACCCTTTACAAGGGAATGGACAATCAACTTGTTGCGGGTCAAGCACTGCCAATGCCTTCGGCATCTCAGCCCCAGGCAAGTGGTGGTCACATACGATAAAGTCTATTCCTTTCTCCGTCGCATAATCCACTTGCTTATTGTTCCGTATGCCACAATCCAATGCAATAATCAGTGTACAACCCTTTTCGGCGGCATAATCTACTCCCTGAAACGACACGCCATAACCCTCTGTATATCTGTCAGGTATATAGAAATCAATATTCATATACCGTTTATGCAAGAATCTGTACACCAACGCCACCGCAGTAGTACCGTCTACATCATAATCGCCATATATCAGTATCTTCTCCTTGCTCTCTATCGCACGACGCAACCGGTCCACTGCTTTATCCATATCTTTCATCAAAAACGGGTCCAACAGATTGCCCAACTTAGGCGAGATAAACTCACGCGCTGCCTCAGGCGTTTTCAAACCTCGCCGCACCAATATAGAAGCAGAGACCTCGCTGATATTCAACGACGCTGCCAATTCCTTCACCACTTTCTTGTCCGACTGCGATAACTCTTGTATCTTCCAAATAGCCTGCATATAACGATTAGATAACTTGTCTACTAATATACCTTTCATGGAACATGAAGGTAGTAAATTTTACATTGATAAGGATAGCATTTTTTGGCGTGTAAAGGTAGTAAATCCAAACCACTCCCGCAAATACAATTCAAGAAAACTTTACATCTCAACCACACTCAACGCGTAAAAACAAAACCCATAAACGAATAAACTAATAAACCACACTTGCGTATCCGCAAATTTTCCCCTACCTTTGTCCCACATAACGACATCCCTCAACAATGAAACGTCTACTCATACCACTTCTTTTTGCAGTCTGCACTCCCGTTTATGCCCAATTCATCGAGGATTTTTCTGACGGCAACTACACCGCCAACCCTCCTTGGGAAGGCACATACTCCAACTTCGCCATCAATCCCTACTTGCAACTGCAGACCAAAGCGGCCGAGTCTGCTACGAGTTTTCTTTCCACCGTCAGCAAAGCACAGACCAATGCCGAATGGTCGTTCTGGTGCCGCATCGCAAGCGAACCCACACAAAACAACTATTTCCGTTTCTACCTCATCTCCGATACCCAAGATCCAACCCAAGGCAATGGCATCTACGTGCAAGTCGGCGGATCAAACAAGAATATTACCCTCTACATGCAGTCAGGTGACAACCGGCAACTACTCATCGAAAACGAACTACGAAAACAGATCTTAGCCAACACCGATAATAAAGTTCTTATTCGTATTTCTACCGATGAAAAGGGACTTTTCTCACTTTATAGCCGTATCCTCAATACCGACGACGATTATGTTCTTGAAGGCACCTACACTCTCCGTCGCTGCAACATCCGCTGCAACTACTTCAGTATCCTCGTCAACAATACCAAACAGACCGGGCAAGACTATTATGTAGATGATATAAAAGTAACCGGCGATAGTGCCGATATTATAGAAGTACCTACCTCACAAGGCGACCTTGTCATCAATGAGATAATGTTCGACCCTGCCGATAGTGGACAAGAATATGTCGAGATTTATAACCGAGACACCGCCTTGGCAGACCTCTCCGGCATCGTTCTCACCACACGCAATGAAGATGGCGAGTTCCGAACGCCCAATAAGTTCCCCGCATCGTCAGCCATCTATCCCAACGACTATGCCGTACTTTGCAAGAACACTACCGACCTTATTGCTTTCCACAACATAGAAAACGCTGATAACATCTACTCCTGCAGTTGGTCTCGCGGACTATCCAACACAGGCGCTACACTCTATCTCCTTCGAATCAACAACAGCGATACCACCATTCTCGATTCTGTCTCTTACTCACCTCGTTGGCACCATCTCTTGTTAAACTCTACCAAAGGCGTATCCCTCGAACGCATCAACCCATACCTCGAAAGCAACGATGCTTCCTCATGGCACTCGGCCAGCAAAGACCAGGACTATGCCACACCAGGCAAAGAGAACTCACAATATCGGGATATCGATAACAAAGAAGAAAACCAAACCCGCCACCATGTATGGCTCGAAGAGGACTCTTTCACTCCTAACGGAGACGGATGGAAAGATGTATGTCTTATCTACTACCAACTACCCACAGAAGGCTATGTAGCCAATGTGCGTATCTTCACACCAAGAGGTTCACTCATTGCCTATCCCCACAAGAACGCCACCGTCTCCACCGAAGGTGCTTTGGTGTGGAACGGAGCACTGACCAACAACCGCATAGCCGAAGTGGGTATATATGTCATTGTATGTGAATTCACCAATCCCACCACAGGCAAGTCCATCAAAGAACGCTTCCCCGTAGTCATCGCCGAACGATGATAATGTAGACTTACGCATCTAGAATAGAAGATCATCTAGTTCTTCTAGTCGTTCTAGACCATTTCTTTCATGTTCGCTTGCACAGCGAGCAGGAGTTCTTTTTATTTCTTTTACTTTCTCTTGATTTCTCTGCCACGCAGTGGCAAGGAACGCAGTGCGAACAGGAGGTTAAGAACCCTTCGCCACGATATAACGAATCTCCTTAAATTGATACGTATGCATCGCGCCACGTTCATCTTGCAGCACAAGGCAACCCGTGTCCGTAACATCTGCAATACGGGCCAAGAAACTGCCATCCTTATCGCGCTGCGCAATCTGCATAGGTGCTGCCGAACATGCCACTTCCACATAAGGATAATACCCCTCACGTCTGTATAAATGCTGCATATAACGTTCTTTCAGCATCTCTTCTTGATGCAATAACGGACGCATTTCCTTGAATTCATCGAGGATTTCTTGCAGCAATTGTTCTCTGTCTACATCCTTACCTAAAATATTCTTCAACGATGTAGGATTAGGCGCATTGCTCACAAATACCGTCTGATTCACATTAAGCCCAACCCCCACAATACTTCGTTGCAAACAATCGCCTTGCAAGAAATGTTCTATCAGTATTCCACCTAACTTCAAGTTTTTCCAATAGATATCATTTGGCCACTTGATACGAAGCCCATCGGCATACCTATTCAATACCTCCACTATCGCCAATGGTACCATCTCCGATAGCAAAAACTGCCGATGAATAGGTATATCTCGCAAGCAAAACAAGGTCGAGAAAAGCAGATTCTTACCATCTTCGCTCTCCCACGAGTTACCTTGCTGCCCTCGACCCAAACTCTGATAATCGGTGTAGATAGTATACCCCTCCGCCAATGTTTGCTCAGCGGATAGTTCACGCAGCAGCGTGTTCGTACTATTGGTTTGCCTGATATACATTAATCAAGAAGTTTTCTATGATATGTTGCACCACCTTCGGTTTGCAGTTGGCATTATTGACAATAACGGCAAACACCAACACCTCGTTATTCGGCATCATGATATACCCCGCATAACTCTTGATGCGAGAGGTAGTACCACTCTTGGCATACACATTTCCTTGTAATGCCGTACCCGCCAAAAAAGACCTAACTGTTCCCGTCTGCCCCGCTATCGGCAACGAGGTCAAGAACGCCTTCCGATGGTTGCTCTTCCACATATATGACAGCACCCGTACCAATGTCTCAGCCGATAGTGCATCTTGTGGTGCCAAGCCACAACCGTCTTGAATAAACATCGGATTGAGCAGCACACCCCTATTATGCCAACAGTTACGCTCTACCTCTGCCGAATGTGCTATCGTACACGGCGTCGACATCAGGCTACCTAAGTAACGGAACACCTGTTCGGCATACAAGTTATTTGAATGCAGATTAACCTCCTTGATAATAGTCGATAACGGCTCCGACTGATGCGTATACAAAACACTTCGAGTTGTCTTTCCTGCCGACTCACGGATATAATCGGGCTTACCCGTTATCGTCACCCCTGCTTCACGCAGCTGTTTACATAAGTGCTGCGCCAACAATAATGGAGGATTAGGTATATCGCCCTTTACACCAAACATCCCTTGATTACTCGGCACACTCCCCACTATATAACGACTGTTACTATACGGTACCCCATGAATATATGCCCCATCGCCCGTGATTGAGGTACAACGAACAAAACTCTCAATCGTCAGACCTTCTATATAAGGTGTCGTCTTTACCACATCCGCCTTACTACCTATGGCGGTACTGCGCAACTGCACATGCAGCGTATTGTCCAAATAAGGCAAAGCATAGATGCCAGGCGCATAATAGTTACCTATATCTTCCCATATCCATTGCGGATTGATAGCCTCAGCATCAAAGAAAGACGCATCCGATATCACATCACCTTCAATCTTTTGTATATCTAAACGCTTCAAGGCACGCACCCAATCAAGCAAGAAAGACTTATTACCAACCTTCTCGCTGCCCAAGGTTGGGTCACCCGTACCCCGGACATAGAGATTGCCCTTCAGCACACCATTCTCGATCTTACCGTCCGTCTCCAAATAAGTAGCAAAGCGAAAATCCTCACCCAACAACTCCAACGCTGTGGCAGTCGTGATAACCTTCATCACAGATGCAGGCGGAACAACCGACTGCGAACGATACGATACAATATCTTTACCCGTCGATAAGTTCTGCACATACACACTCACATTCGCATTCTTCGTGCAGTC
This sequence comes from uncultured Clostridium sp., assembly GCA_963651555.1. Taxonomy (GTDB): domain Bacteria; phylum Bacteroidota; class Bacteroidia; order Bacteroidales; family Paludibacteraceae; genus Colicola. The sequence goes on from CAVJQD010000024.1 coordinate 11,060, forward strand.
GTTCGAAATAATCTTGTCAATAGGCGCATCCTGAGCCTGCAACGCTATGCCAATGCCTAAACTAATACCTAACAATATGCCTTTTTTCATCTCCTTAGAGTCTTTCTTGTTTGAGCGTGCGAAATTACGAAAAAGTCATTATCTTTGCAAGGAGATTTTTTTAGAACGTAAGGTCCCATTATAAATGCGACATTCATGGAGTGACAAAAGTCTTGCTCTATAGACAAATAAAGATTGGAAGTGAACTATAAGACTTTGACAATCAACAAGCAATGCAAAAAAAAGGAGGCCGAAGCCTCCCGAAAAATTAGTAATTTAAGGTGTTTAACGACAACCTTACGCCGCAGCCGAAAGCTATCGCGTTATTCTTTGGGCAAGATAGCGTTGAGGTCTTTCTCCAAGGCTACCAACTGCGATTGGCAGAAGTCGAGCAGTTTCTTTGCTTCGGTGGCTTGCTTCTTGTAGTCGTCCATCGACAAGGCAGCACCGTTCTCCAAACGCTTGACTATCTCCTCCAAGCGGTGCACCGCTTCGTCATATTCCATCGTCTTTGGCATAGCGTTATTGTTGTTCATCGTCGTTATCGTCCCAACCAATACCTTTATACTTACTCAAATCCCAATCTTCATCCTCCTCGTTTAAGTAGATAGTCTGAGGCTGTTCCTCTTCTTCCTGAGGTTGTTCCTCTTTCTCTATCACCTTGATATCGATAGGCTTATGCGAGATCTCTATCACACGGTTGCAGTCTTTATTGATTTCTTCCCAAAGCATGTCTTTGAGTCGGTCAATACCTATTCCAGCTACCGACGAGATGAAGATGGTCGGGATGTCGGTAGGTAAATCCCTCTGTATCTGCTTCATCAAGGTTTCGTCTAGCATATCACATTTCGATACAGCCAACAATCGCTGTTTCTGCAGCAGCTCAGGGTTGTACTTCCGCAACTCCTCCAAGAGAATGTTATATTCTTTATTGATGTCTTCCGTATCGGCTGGCACCATAAAAAGCAGAACGGCATTGCGCTCGATGTGTCGCAAGAACCGCAGTCCTAATCCCTTGCCCTCGGCTGCACCTTCTATTATTCCAGGTATATCTGCTACGCAGAACGATTTGTCGTCACGATAGGAGACGATACCTAAGTTCGGTACTAATGTAGTAAACGGATAGTCTGCAATCTCTGGCTTGGCGGCAGAGATAACTGATAGCAATGTCGATTTGCCAGCATTTGGGAATCCTACAAGTCCTACATCGGCCAACACTTTCAGTTGCAGAATGATATTGCGTTCTTGACAAGGCTCACCAGGTTGCGCAAAACGAGGGGCTTGATTGGTGGCTGTACGGAAATGCCAATTACCCAATCCTCCTCTACCTCCTTTGAGCAAGATAATCTCTTGCTTATCTTCTTTCACCTCGCAGATATAATCGCCGGTGTCGCCATCGTAAACGACTGTGCCACAAGGAACATCGATGTATTTATCTTCCCCATCTTTCCCGAAACTTCTGCTCTCGCCACCATGAGTACCATCCGTAGCCATGATATGACGCTGATACTTGAGGTGCAAAAGTGTCCAAAGATTACTGTTGCCGCGCAAGATAACATGTCCTCCACGACCACCGTCGCCGCCATCGGGACCTCCCTTCGGCACATATTTGGCACGGTGGAAATGCAGAGAACCTGCCCCTCCTTTGCCAGAGCGACAATAAATCTTTACATAATCAATAAAATTCGACTGTGCCATAATATGATATGAGATTAGAGTTTTGCGAGTATTGCGTCAATCTTAGCAAAGATCTCCTCCATTGTGCCCATTCCATCGACAAAATTGTACTTGCCCAAGGCTTGATAGAAGTCGCACACAGGTTTGGTCTGTTGATGGAATACCTCCAAACGTTTTTTGATAGTCTCCAAATTATCATCAGCACGCCCCGAAGTCTTACCACGATTGAGAAGACGATTAATCAGTTCCTCTTCTTCTACATGAAGATCAATCACCGACGCGTGCTCACCACGCTTTGCAAGCAGAGCTTCCAATTCTTTGGCTTGATTGACAGTACGAGGGAAACCATCGAAGATAACACCTTTAGCATCTTTTGACATGCGGTCCAAATAGTTGGCGATAAGGTCCATGATAATAGAGTCCGGCACAAGATTACCTTGCGAAATGATATTCTCTACCTTGCAGCCAATCTCACTTTTTTGAGCAATCTCATGACGAAGAAGGTCACCCGTGGAAAGGTGGTCCAACCCATATTTCTCTACAATAAACTGACTTTGTGTCCCTTTACCACTACCTGGGGCACCGCATAATACAATGTTAAGCATATATTTTTGTTATTCGTTATTCTCGTATCTCAAACACATTCCGCTGCATATTTCTCAGACTGCAAAAATAGAACGCAAAGATAAGTATTAAATTTCATTTTTGCAAGCTTTTTCGCAAATAAATTTTCCGCACAATCTCATAAACTCCAATCACAACTATCGTCAGTAGTTCCGAAGCCGACAACGCCAACCAAATACCATGCGCTCCAAACCACTCGGGAAGGAAGATGAAACAGGGTACAAGGAATATAAATCCACGCAAAAGGGCAAACACAGTAGCAGGTGCGACATGCTCGATGCTTTGATAATATCCCACAATAGCCAAATTGAGCACAAAGAAGATAAACCCTACGCAATAATAAGGGAATCCTTCAATAGCCATCTGCGCTGCTGCGGTATTGGTATCCAAAAACAGCCCCACCAACCAATGTGGACAGAATGAGAACAATAGAGTAGGGAGAATACCGCACACAATGGCGGTGTAGATAGATATATGAAGCGCTTGTAAGACTCGTTTCTGATTGTTCAACCCATAGTTGTAACTGATGATAGGTTGTGCTGATTGTGCAATGGCATTACCAATCATGAAAACAAAAGGCATATAGTAACAACTCACGCCAAAAGCCCCAACGCCATCGTCGCCAAGATGACGCATAAAAACCTGATTGCCAACAAAGAATAGCATCGCCAAGGTCATCTGACTAAGAAAAGACGAGAAGCCAATCTTACACTGTTCACGGATGTCTCGTCGGAAAAAGCGTCGCCCGCTCTTGCCGATATGCAACGAGTGCAATCGTAGTTTGCTCGCAAAACGCAACATATAGGCAACGGCAATACTTGAACCCACAAAACAACTGATGGAAGTAGCCATGGCTGCTCCCTTTACGCCTAGGCTCAAGGGGAAGATGAATACCCAATCCAATACGGCATTGAGTACTGCATTGGTGATACTGCACCACATCGCCAACCGTGGAGCACCATCCAATCGTAGAGAGAAAAGCGACACCTCAGTCCACATCATGAAAAGTAATGAGGGAGCAAACCATATCAGGTAGTCTTTTACGTGCGGAAGTAGATGTTCCGACGACCCTAATAAGTACGAAACCTCCGATGGAAAGGCGAAAATAGCGAGTATAACCGCTAAGGAAATGATGGTCACAAACACCATCGCCTGCGTTAGATGAGCTCGTGCCATCTGCACCTTACCCTGCGAGAGAGCAATAGACGATAGCACCGAGCAACCTGCACCAATCATCATACCCGCTCCCTGCAAAAACATAAGCAACGGAATGCAGATATTGACAGCCGCTATACCATCACTACCTACACCATGCCCCACGAATATACCGTCAATCATGGTAACAGCCGACAAACTAAGCATACCAAAGAGAGTCGGCACAAACACTTGACGGAAAAGCGTACTCACTTTCCCCGTACCAAAATCAATCTCTGTCTCTTTCATATTCTTTTCTGTTTATATTTTTGCATTTATGATCTATATAATTGAGTATTTGGTGATTTATCAAAGTGTAAGTTGAATATTTGAATAATGATTGGCAATATTTGTTCCCTTAAAAAATGTTGTTGGCTATGATTGTTGATAATTGTTTTTCGACCTGTTTTTATTTTTTTTTGACGGAGTAAGACAGTTAGCACGCAGTGCGGTCTATTATCCTTCTCTGTCGATGTATCTGTATTCCCATTTGCACACAAAAAAACCGAATAAGTGATGGTTTTACCCAGTCATCTTATCCGGCTCTATCTCCAGTAGCCCTCCGATGAGGATTACAAAACGCAAGTCTTCGTTTCCGCCTGCAAAGGTACGACATTTTACTCACCCAACAATATTCCGTAGAAAATTTATAGAGTGACTCATTGAAATGCTTGATTATCAGTTGAACATATTGAGATTATAACTGATTATTGGGTAACCTGTCAAAGAGCAAGGAGAATATTTGATAATATTTGGATGGAATATTTGCCCATATTTGGGTTATAATATAGTCGTAGTTTATTGATAATGACTTTGATGTGTTTTTTATATTTTTCCGACCAAGAAGCTTATGAACGCAAGTATTCTTTTTTTTGTCTCGGACAAGAGTGTAGTCATATAACCGCGAAAACCACCGATGGAATGGTAGTTTATGTGCATTATTGTGCGTTGTAGAACCTACATTTGGAAATGAACTATAATTTGACTACCTTTGCGCGCTACATTGAGAAAATTATGAGTTATATCATTGTCTTTGTATTAATAGCGTTTGTAGGTGCTATAGCAGAAGCATTGGCTTCTCGACATCCTCGCATGCAACGGCAGATATACTATTGTACCTTTTTCTTGGTGGCGCTATGGGGCGTACTGAAATATGCCGTAGGTCCTGATATAGCTTCGTATCTACCTTTTTATCGAGATATTCCATCTCCTCAAACAGCATTGTCGCATCTCAGCGAGTCGAGATTTGAACCTGGATTCACACTCTTTTGTAGTGTGTTGCACTCTTGGGGCGTAAGTTTCTGGTGGATGACAGCCATCATTGCTATCTTCTACTATGCGGTTGTCTTTTGTCTTTTTAAGCGACTCAAAGCATACCACACTCTGGCGTTAATGGCGCTTGTTGCACTTGACTATAACTTGATGTTCGCTGAGTTCCGCCAATGTCTTGCCGTGACTTTCTTCTATTTATTCATCCTGTTATTAGAGAAAAAACAATATGTTTGGGCAATCATGATGGCACTGCTATCATGCACAATGCATAAATCGGCGGTTATCATCCTCATACTCTTCGGCTTGCTCTATCTTGTTGGCAAAGTGTCTGTAGATAAACGGTGGTATATCTTATTGGGAGTCCTCATTATCGGACTCATCCTCATCCAATCGCAACCTTTGTTAGTAAAAGCGGTGGAGACCTTGCCATTATCTGCTTCGCAGATAGCCTCTGCCAAGCATCACCTACTCGTGGGGAAACCTTTCCAGCGCATATTGATTGTATACCTTGCTTCCATCTTCTGTTTGGCATATTACCTTGCGCCCAGTGAAGGTAACACACGCAAACATTGGTTGATATGGTGTGGGATAGCCATTGTGGCATGCCTCTATCCTTATTGGTTTTTACTCAATCGATTGCGGTCATATTTCTTACCGTTCTTGATAATCTATATCGCCAATACTTTCTATACTTCTGAGCGCAAAGACCAACTCCCCAAACAAGTCTATGCCTTTGTGTTGGTACTCTATACGGGTGTATTGCTACTCGGTTTCCCTGCAGAAGCCAAACGTTTGAAGTACCCCACAATGAATATCTCGCTTGTAACGGAGCGATACAAATATTCGCAAGAGGTCTTAGAAAAACGCCAGTTAGATCAGGCGGAACTCTATTGGACTTGCGACTACCAAGAGATGATAAAACGAGGAGAACAGTTATGATGATAACCATTTTGATGTCGACATATAATGGAGCACGATACCTGCGAGAGCAGTTAGATTCGATTCTCGCACAGCATTTCACCGATTGGCAATTGGTCATAAGAGATGACGGATCTACCGATAAAACCATACAAATCGTGCAATCGTATATCCAAAAAGACTCACGCATCCGCTTAGTGTGCGATGGACAAAATCTAAAGGCTATGCACTCGTTCGAGAAATTATTGAGCGACTATGCCGCCGAAGGTTACATTGCTTTTGCCGACCAAGACGATGTATGGCTGCCCGAGAAATTGCTAGTGTGCATGGATAAGATGCAGGAAACAGAACAACAGTTTGGAACGGGAACTCCGATACTTATCCACACCGATTTACAGATAGTCGATGAGCACCTCAACCTCATATCACCCTCGTTTTGGCAGTACTCTAATGTCCACCCACAGATTTTGAACAATAACACATACTACTTGGCTCATTGTAACAGCGTCACAGGTTGCACCATGCTGTTCAACCAAGCCGCACGACGAGTCTCGTTGCCCTTCTCGCCTAAGGCTATCATGCACGACTATGCCGTGGCAATGTCAGTACATTTAGCCCACGGACAATTGGTGTCTATTGCTCAACCCACTATTCTCTACCGCCAACATGGAGACAACGCAATTGGTGCTTTGCATTACACTTTTTGGCGCACATTATCCATCCGTTTGAAAGAAGCTAAAGAGCATTATCGCGCCTTTTCACCGGAGATTTTTCACAATCGCTTGCACTTCCTCTATTGGAAGACTCGCTATTTTATTCGACTTCATACTTTGCCACGATGAGAATAGTGTTCTTCATACAAGACATCACTACGCAAGGTGGCACCGAACGAACCACTTGCTGTTTAGCCGATGAAATGGTGCGAAATGGGCAAGAGGTGCGGATCGTTTCCGTCTTCCGAACGCAAGAGGAAGTGCAATATCCTTTGTCTAAATCTGTTCAAGTGAGTTATCTTTGCTCCGATGAATACGATGGCAAGATGCCAATGACGAAACGTTTGCATATCACGGCTCGGCAAGTGCGAAAAGTAAAACAATGTATTGCACTGCAAGAGGCAGATGTGATTATCAGTCAGAAGTTCTTAGCTAGTCTATTACTTTTCCGAGCAGGCTTTGCAGGTAAGTCAATTGCTTGTGAACATTTCCGATATGGCATGTATTCATCGGCAATTCGTTACCTTCGGAATAGAGTCTATCGTCATTTCCGTTGCTTGGTTGTCTTGACCGAAACCGACCGTCAACAGTTTCTCCGCCATGGCGTGCAGCAAGTAAAGGTGATAGCGAATATGGTCTCCATTCGTCCCAATACATGGCAAGGGCAAAACGCACATCGAGCATTGGCTGTCGGGCGATTGACAAAACAAAAAGGCTTTGACCTCTTGCTGTCTGCAGTGGCTTCCATACAAGAACAATTAGGCAATTGGAAGATTGATATCTATGGCGATGGACCTGAACAACAAGCATTACTGCAACAAAGAGATGAGCTGAAACTGCAACAGAGAGTGCACTTCCATCCTTTCACGCAAGACATCGAACAAGTGTATGCTACCCATGCCTTCTACATCATGTCATCCCGCTTTGAAGGCTTCCCGATGGTACTCCTCGAAGCCGCTGCTGCAGGATTACCTATCGTCAGCTTCGATTGCAAAGAAGGACCTTCTGTGCTGCTTCAAAACGGTGGCGGTATCCTAGTGCCTTTTGCAGATGTCGAACAACTTGGCGAGGCAATTGCCCGTGTTGCCAACGATGACTCACTCCGAGATACTCTGCGCCAACAAACACACAATATAGTAGTTAATTATACTCCCGAAACGATTTATACTAAATGGATGAATGTTCTTCATGGAAAATAACTTAGTCAGTATCATTACCCCCTTATACAACGGCGATCGTTTTGTCTCGCAGACCATTGAGAGCGTTCTCGCGCAGACCTACCCTCATTGGGAGTTGATTATCGTCAACGATGGCAGCAAAGACCATAGCGAAGCCATCGCACAGTCTTATGCCGAGAAAGATAGTCGTATCCGTGTATTCTCGCAACCTAACGGCGGCAGTGCATCGGCTCGCAACCATGGTATCCGTGAAGCCAAAGGTCGATACATGGTCTTCCTCGATGCCGACGACTATTGGGACCACACTTTTCTCGCAGAACAACTGCAGTTCATGCAAGAGAAAAAAGCGAAGATTGTCTGTGCCTCATGCCGGCGAGTCGATGAGAACGGGCACGAGATTCTGCAACCCATGATGGTGCCTGCAAAAGCCAACTACAAAGACCTACTCAAAACTTGCAGTCTGCCTTGTCTCACTACAATGATTGATCGACAAAGCCTCCATGATATCTTCTTCCACGAGGAACTGAAAAGCCTACGCGACGACTATGTCCTTTGGCTCTCGCTCATCAAACAGACCGATTATGCCTACGGCAATCCCAAAGTATTGGCTTCCTATCGTCTTTCGTCGCAAGCGGCTACGGCCAACAAACGCAAGATGATTCGCCCGCAGTTCTTGGTCTACTATCGTGTGGAGCATCTTGGGCTCTTGCTTAGTGCTTATTACTTAGCGCAATGGGCTGTTCGTGGGTATCTCAAATATCGTAAGTAAAGTGCTGAATATCTCCATCGTCTTATATCACCCCGATTGGGAAAACGAAGTAAATCCCTTAGTGCAGGAACTGCTGAAAGTGCAGAGCCTCCATCATCTCTATCTTGTAGATAACTCACCCACGTCTACATTCCTTGCCGGACAAGACAAACGGGTGCAATATATCTTCGTGGGTAAGAACCTTGGATATGGTCGTGCCCATAACATCGCTTTACGCAAAACAACCGATGAAAAGGCGTTTTTTCACCTCGTTTTGAACTCCGATATCCTTTTGCACGCCGAGGATATTGATGCTATGTGTGCCTACATGGAACTGCATCCCAAAGTGGGACAGATGATGCCCAAAGTGGTATGTCCCAACGGCGAAACGCAGTATCTCTGCAAACTACTTCCATCGCCTCTCGATGTCTTTGGTAGACGTTTCTTGCCCAATAAGTGGATAGCCAAACGCAATGCACAGTATGAGTTGCGCCAATCGGGTTACGACAAGATTATGAATGTACCCTATCTCAGCGGCTGTTTCATGTTACTCCGTGCTGAGGCTGTTCAGCAGGTGGGTTACTTCGATGAACGCTATTTCATGTACCCTGAGGATATCGACCTCACACGCCGTATTCATCGGGATTATCTGACGCTTTTCTACCCCTATGTCACGATAGTGCATAATCACACAAGAGGCTCATACCATACTATGCGCCTCTTGTGGATTCACATTGTGAATATGTGTCGCTATTTCAATAAATGGGGTTGGTTCTGCGATAAAGAACGTACCCAATTCAATCAGGCTACATTGTCATCAATCGGTAAGTGAGGTAACCTGCGTACACCAATATCAGCACAGCACCATGCCAACGCTTGATCTCGTGTTGCTTGTTCGTGCATACAAACAACATCACAAGTGCACTCGCCAATGCGGCCATCAAGGCATCTATCTCCAATCCCTTGTAGCCTGGCAAAGGATAGATAACGGCACTCGTACCGAGGATAAAAAAGATATTGAAGATATTGCTACCAATCACATTGCCCAATGCAATATCACTATTCTTCTTGAACGCTGCAATACATGAGGTTGCCAACTCAGGCAACGATGTACCCAACGCCACAATAGTAAGACCGATAATAGCATCGCTCACGCCTGCCTCTTTGGCAATAAATGTAGCACTATCCACAATCAACTCACCACCAATAACCAAAGCCACAAGTCCCACTGCGATAAGAAGCAGTGCCTTATACAGTTTCATTGGTTTATAGTTCTCGTCCGGCTCCGTAACCCCTCCTTTAGCGTTATGAATACTATGCCACAAGAAGATAACGAAGAATATCAGCAGCACGCAACCCCCTATACCTGAGATGAAACCATGATTACCTTCGCCCCAATGGAAGTGACCCACATTCGTGAGAGTCGCATCATTAATATGTATATTGAAAAGGTTCTCCACCTTCAACCACGATGGACTACAATAGGTAGCAAAGAAAAGCACCAACAAGGCAGCCAATAAACTCCAAGGAATATCAAATCGCCGTGACTGTTTTGTCGACACAATCGGGTAGATAAGGGCTGAGGCACCTAATATTATGAATACATTGATGATATTGCTGCCCAAGATATTGGTGATAGCAATCTCGCTATTGTGTTGCGATACCGCCACCATATTCACCACAAACTCAGGCATACTCGTACCCAAAGCCACGATGGTCAGACCTATCACAAGGTCACTCACACCATATTTCTTTGCCAAACCACTCGCACCGTCTACGAGCCAATCTGCACCATATACCAAGGCTACAAAGCCCACAATAATCATCGGGATAGCAGCCAAAAATCCTCCTTGCGCTATCCAGGTGTTCAAGAATTCAAACATCGTTAATTGTTTTATAGTTAATAATTTGGGTTAGTCTCTATACATTGAACAAGAAGTGCATGATATCACCATCTTGCACCAAGTAATCCTTGCCTTCCGTTGCCAACTTACCTGCGGCTCTGCAAGCAGCCTCGCCACCAAGTGCTACAAAATCATCGTATTTGATTACCTCTGCGCGAATGAATCCCCGCTCAAAATCGGCGTGGATAACTCCCGCACATTGTGGTGCTTTGCTGCCTGCTCTAAAGGTCCATGCACGAACCTCATCGCTACCTGCAGTAAGGAAAGTGCGTAGGTTCAACAGCGAGTAAGCGGCTTTAATAAGTCGATTGACGCCCGACTCTTTCAAGCCAATCTCTTCCAAGAACATCTGACGTTCCTCGTAAGTCTCCAATTCAGCAATCTCACTCTCAATCTTGGCTGCCACCACTATCACTTGTGCATCCTCGTCCTTCACTGCTTCGCGCACTTGCTCCACATACTTGTTTCCATCCACAGCCGAACCCTCATCCACATTACATACATACAGCACAGGCTTATTTGTCAATAAGAACATCTCTTTTGCCGCTTGTTCTTCTTCCTTATTATCAAGAACAACCGTACGAGCATTCAATCCTTGCGACAACGCTTGCTGATACTTTTGCAGTACCTCCAAGGCAATCTTCGTTTGCTTATCTCCACCCGCTTTTGCCTGTTTCTCAGTCTTCTGCAAACGCAACTCTACTGTCTCTATGTCCTTCAATTGCAACTCTGCATCGATAATCTCTTTATCACGCACAGGGTCAACCGAACCGTCCACATGCACCACATTATCGTCGTCGAAGCAGCGCAACACATGAATGATAGCATCCGTCTCACGGATATTTGCCAAGAACTTATTACCCAATCCTTCGCCTTTGCTTGCACCTTTCACAAGCCCTGCGATATCCACAATCTCCACGGTCGTTGGTATCACACCGCGCTCAGGCTTACATAGCTCACCCAACTTAATGAGTCGCTCATCGGGCACTGTGATAACGCCCACATTTGGTTCTATTGTGCAGAAAGGAAAATTAGCCGATTGTGCCTTCGCATTGCTAAGGCAGTTGAATAATGTCGATTTACCCACATTAGGCAATCCAACTATACCGCATTTTAATGACATATCTCTTCGTTTTGTTTTTAGACGGCAAAGGTACTACTTTTCTCCAACACCACCAAACTACTACAAAAACCAAACCAATCCAAAACTCATACCACGTAAGTTCACAATATAATGGACCTTACCGCAACTTCCCTAAATGGAACATCCGAGCATATTTTATGCTTGGCAGATACCTCTCTATTGGTGGTATCTACGGCAAATGCAATGTCTGCTTCAACCATAATGTCGTGCATCGTTGGGAGAACAATGGTGTCGTTGACTTAGGCGCAAAAGGTATGTTCTATATTGGCTTCATCACGGCTATCTGCCCTATTAGTACCCACTATTTGTTCCTCCAAAGGCCATGGATAGAAACCGAATTTTTAGTTAATAGATCCTTTAGCAGTGTGGTCTGATGTCTTTTAGCAAAGCGGTCAGTTAACGTAGCGGTCAATATACATTTACGCATCGTCTCTTGCAGAATTACGAAATAACTCGTACCTTTGCACGCCTTTTCGTTACAAGGCATGGTTCGGTAGCTCAGTTGGATAGAGCAACAGCCTTCTAAGCTGTGGGCCGCGGGTTCGAATCCCGCCCGAATCACTCCACAACAAACATTCCTATAAACCAAATCCCATTATTTCTCGTAAGCGAAGCGAGCACGAAGAGCAAACAGTAGTTCTTTTAATTTCTCTGCCACGCAGTGGCAAGGAAAAAACTCCGCGAGCGGAAAGTAGAAACACCCACTTTTGGACATTTTCTGTAATTTTCGAACCCGTTAATGCTTTCGTCCTTTTTCTCCATTTTTCTTGTACGCAGTGCAAAGGAACACAAACCCGCACGTCTAAGCATTAAACAGAAAATCCAACGCCTCCTTGATACTCTCCTCATCGACCTTTTGTCCCATCCGACAATCTCCCACATTTCTCAGGAGCACAAACGATATCTCCCCCACAGCGGAGTTCTTCTTATCGTGCCGCATCAGAGCAATCAACTCATCGTAGTCCTTGCAGCTACCCAACGGCTTGCCGTAGTAGTCCCACATGACACCAACCACTTGCGATAGGTACTTCTCAGGGAAACCCAATAACTTCACCGACAGATACAACTCCGCAATCATACCGTACAACACTGCATAGCCGTGCAACATCGGTTTCTCCGTGAGGAAAGAGAAACTCTCCAACGCATGTCCCACCGTATGACCAAAGTTAAGTGTCTTGCGCAGCCCTTCTTCAAACGGGTCTTGCTCCACGATATAGTTCTTTATATCAATACTTCTCGACAATAATTGGCACAACTCATCGGCCTCTCGTTGGTCCAAATCAAAAGACAATACCTGCGCCAACTCCAAAGGCGAAGCAATCAGTGCATGCTTTATCATCTCCGCAAAACCAGACAAGAACTGATCGCTCGGCAGCGTCTTTAAAAACGCAGGATAGATAATCGTTTTCTTCGGCGACACAAATAGACCAATCTCGTTCTTCAAACCCTTGTAGTCGATACCCGTCTTGCCGCCTGTTGCAGCATCCACTGCACCTAACAATGTCGTCGGTATATTCACAAAGGCAATACCTCGCTTGAAAGTGGCAGCAGCAAACCCCGCCATATCGGTCAATACACCACCACCTAATATCAACAATAGCGATTGCCGAGTAGCACCATGCTCAATGAGAAAATCCCATATATGCGATACGGTATCTATATCCTTATGCTCCTCACCTGCCGACAACACAAGTATCTGTTCCGTAGGCAGTTCCAAAGTCTGTTGCACTATGGGCAGACATAGTTTCTCCGTGTGTTCATCTACCACAATGAATACCTGTTCCCGCTCAGCAACCGAAGCCGTTACTTCACGCAACGCCAAGTCTATATCATTCGTCAGCATAACTCTCTTACATTTTCTTTTCGCCCGCAAAGGTACAAAAAATATCGCTGTCTATCTATATAAGTACAAAGTTCCAGCTCCCTCGGTCCATAATCATAACAACCCAAAGCGCCATTGCTTGGGCGTATGTCACCATTGCCATGTTGGTGGTAACGATGATTATGGAGACGACGCGCCCTCGCGTCGTTCGATCCGCAAGGATCGGTTAGGTACACAATGCCGCTATAATTCGCTATAACGATCTGCGAGAAACTAGTCCCCTAGACCCTCTAGAACAGTCCCACAAGGGCGATCTAGAACTTCTAGATCGTCAAGAAAAAGCAAGACCTACATCCATACTTCATACATTTATGGGATGTTCTAAAAATTGCTTTTGAGATGATTTGTGGATTTTTATTTAGGAGATGGTTGGCTTGAACGAAGGAGCAATGCGAGCATTGTGACT